>JAYFQJ010000091.1:0-22254 GCA_034927165.1 Oscillospiraceae bacterium | reverse complement strand
GTTCTCTCTTGTGCACATATTTTTTATTGTCTTAAATGGCTTGCAGTATTCTTCGGATAATGATTTTATGGTCGCCCCGCTGCGGTGCTTTGCTATAATTTCATTTATGATGCTTTGTGGTGTGTTGCCTGTTCCTTTTTTTCTGGACATGCAAAAACCTCCTGTCGTAGTTTCTATTCTACGACAGGAGGCCTTTTTTGTCATTGTCCGTTTGGGGCGGGATAGTTCAGGTTCAACTTCGTGAAGCCGCAGGTCCTTTTATTTCGGTCAAGGATATCGGCGCAACCGCGCCGCTCTTTTTCTGTCTCAGCGAAACGCGTCGATCGCGCCGCGCACGGTGTCGAGAAACGACGTCTCACCGAGGGTGTTGATCTTAAAAAACACCGCCTGGCTGCCGCCCGCCGTGATCGCCGTCACAAACAGCCGGCCCCCGCTCTCCAGCAGCGTGAGATTGAGGCTCACGCGGTTGCCGCCGAAATAACTGTATCGCTCATAGACGCGCACGGCGCACCGGCAGTCGCCGGCGTGCCAGTCGCTCGCGTCCTCGAGACTCGCGGACATACTGCCCGACAGGACTGCGTCGTCCAGCGCCTGCAGTACGACGTCAAAATCGCCATGCAGCTCCGCTTCTGCTTTAGCCAATGTCCGCCGTCTCCTTTTCAACCTTTGCGCTCTTTTTCTCCGCCTTGCCGCGGATGAAGATGACGCCCATGAGCGCCACATAATAGACGACGACCAGACCGAGCACCAGGAAAGTCATCGCGTCGGACTTCGGCGCCATGCCGATGAGCACGAGCAGCGGCGCGCCCAGCGCGATGGCAAAACCGCTGCCGGCCACAAGGTTGTTCGCCGCGGGCGTCGCAAGATCCGCGTCCAGCTCGCGCAGCAGCAGAATGCCGGAGCTGATGGTTCCCGTCATCATGCCGTACATCGACACAAATCCCTCGTGGTAATATCCCTTGTAGACCCGCTTGCAGGTAAAGCGCAGGTGCAGGAACGTCACGACCGCGCCCGTCACGGTCAGCAGGATAAACGGCACCCACATACCGGACAGATCGCCGATGTCGATGGAGCCGATGCCCGCCACGATCATGATATCAAACGCGAGACCCGACAGACGGCTGAGCAGGTAGTTGTTCTGGTATTGGCGCGTCATCAGCTTGCCCTTGCGCAGACGCGCAAACGCGCTGCGCAGCGCCATCGCGAGCAGCGAGCCGATCATAAAGTTGAAGCCCCAGAGAATGCCGCTGACCGTTGCCGCAAGGCCCGGCGCGACCGCCTCGAGCAGCGACACGATCCCCCATGTTGCAAGATAGGTCACGCCGTACACGACGAGAACAAGCGCCACTTGCATCGACAGCTTGTCGAGCGACTCGGCGATGGGAATCTCCCCTTTATCCTGAAAAGTGTCTATGTTCACAGAGCCCGATATCTCATCGTACGTTGTGCGGCGCACCTTTCCCTTCTTCACGAGGATGTTCAGATACACGACGCCGACGATGCACGCGCAGAGATAGCCTGCCGCCGCGATCGCAAGACCAAAGGAGCGCCCGCCGACAAAGCCGAAACTCGCCTCATACGTCGAGCCGACGTTGTTTGCCTGACCCGGGCCCTGCCCAAAGCCCATCGGCAGCAGGATGCCCGCCGCCTTAAACAGTCCCGGCATGACGGTGTACGCGAGGCCGAGCGTTATCAGCAGACCGAAAAACGCCTGTATGAGATAGCTGCTCACGATGATCGCGCCGCTTTTCAGCCCCACAAGCCTGCCGTGTGCTCCCTTGTCCTCCGGCTTCGGCACGCGCAGCGACAGCGCGATAAAGCCGAGCGCAATGCCGTGGTAGGTGATCGCCTCGAGAAAGCTGACGTCGACGCGCAGCACACCCGTCGCGCGCAGCGCGAGCAGAATGAAGCCGCCCAGCACCGCGGTCGGGATAAGGCTCCTGCGAATAAAGGGAATTTTGTGGCGCAGCAGCGTCGCGAGAACGATGATCGCGGCGATGATCGCCAGCTGAAGAATCGGGTTCCAAAGGGTCGCGTTTGCGGCGGAAAAATCCATACTGTAACCTCACTCCTGCGTTTGTTGAAAGAACTGCAGATATTTTCTGGCACACTTTATATTTTTAGGCCGCAGCTCATAGCTGACGCCCTGCGCCGTAAAAACAAGGGACAGGCGGCCGAACATACTCATCTCTGTGATGTCGGCCCGGTCTATCACGGTCGCGCCGCAGCGCAGCGCACGCTTTGTCGCCGTGAGCGTTCCCGCGTCGACCACCGCGCTGCTGTGATCCGCCTCAATGCGGGTGAGAACAAAATCCTCGTCCGAAAAGGCGATCGAGTCCGCGCCGAGAATATCTATGTAGGCGCGCAGCGCGCCGTCCTGCCAACGATCCCACGCGAGCACGGTATCGTACGGAAAGCCACCCTCCAACAGACCGTAGGGTGTATAGACCGCGCGCGTGCCGCACGCCGCGCACCAAAAATCGTCTCCCTGCGAGCGCAGCGTGCCGATCCCGCGGCACACCGGGCAGATGTACAGCGCCGTCTCAAGGTTTTCCGCGAGGTTCTTCCCGGAAAACGCGACGGGCGACTGCTTTTGGCGCTCGTAGGCATTCTCGGCGAGATCCGCGCGGATGCGCTCTCCGAGCTGCTCGACGGTCATCGCCGAAAGCTGCGCGGGGGTATAAACGCCCGCAACCGCGCCACGCATACTGCCGCGCCGCAGCGAGGCGGACCAGCGGGGCGAGGTGAGGTAGCCGCCCTCCAGCTTATAGGTGACGAGCGTCACGCCGGCGGACTTCACAAGCTTTGCCGTCGACGGATGGATGGGGCCGGTCTCCCCGTTCCACGAGCGGTTGCCCTCGGCGAAGATGCAGACGCTGCTGCCCTTTTTGAGCAGCCGCAGCACCCGCATCGCCGTCGACGACGCCGTGCCGCCCTTCATGCGCGACACGGGCGCGAAGTATCGCTTGAGCAGCTTCGACCACACGCCGGCGCGGTAAACGTGCTCGCTCGCGACAAAGTACATATGCCGCGCGTGGAAGCTCAGCGCGACGAACAGCGGATCATAATCGACGTTGTGGTTTGCGAGCACCAGAAAGGGGCCCTCGACCGCCGGCGCCGACGCCGCGTCCATGTTGAATTTCGGTTTCAGATAGATCGGCAGTATCCCGCTGAAGAACAGATAGGCCCGCCTGTGCCGCCGCTCCGCCGCTTCCATGTCTCCTCACCCCGCTTTTTCTTTATTTTACTACAGCCCTCGACATATTTCCATATTATTTGCGCCGCGCACATCGGTGCGCGGCGCAAACCGCTGTATTCCGGCTTATTCGTCCTGCGTCGTCGCGCCGCAGAGAATGACCGCCTCATAGGGAAACATCGTGCCGTTGAAAATGCGCCGCTCGGTATTGCTGAACGCGACCTCGCCGCGATAGCGCACCTGCCGGTTGCTCCCGGAGAAGTTGAGCACGATCGTCAGCCGCTCCCGACCGAGCTCCCGCTCATAGGCGAAGATGCGTCTCGACGTCTCCAGCACGCGGAAGGTGCCCGCGCGCAGCGCCGTCGTCTCATTGCGGAACGCGATCATCTGCCGATAGAAATTCCAGACGGAAAAAGGATCGCCGCGCTGCGCGTCGTAGTTGATGCGCGTATAGTTCGGATTGACGCAAAGCCACGGAGTCCCCTCCGTAAAACCGGCGTTCTTTCCGTCCGACCACTGATAGGGCGTGCGGGCGTTGTCGCGCGAGCGGCGCCGGACGATGCTCCAGCGCAGACGCGTCGGGAACCCCCAGCGCTCCATGAGCCGCAGTACGTTCTTCGACTCTACATCCTGGATCTCGGTGGGCGACGTAAAGGGCATATTCGTCATGCCGAGCTCCTCGCCCTGATAGAGGAAGGGCGTGCCGCGCAGCGTCAGCAGCAGCAGCCCGAGCAGTTTTGCGGACTGCGCCCAGTATTTCCCCTCGTCTCCGTAGCGCGTGACGCTGCGGGGCTGGTCGTGGTTCTCGAGATACACGGCGTTCCACGGCAGCTCCCGCTGCCATTTTGATAGTATTTTGAAAAATTTGCGGGGCTGAAAGCGGTGCGGAAACCATTTCACGAAGAACTGATCCGCATTCTGCTGCTCAAAGGTGAACAACATATCGAGCTCCTCGCGCCCTTCGCCGCACAGATCGCGCGCCTGCTGCGGGGAAACGAGCGGCGTCTCCCCGACGGTAAAGCAATCGTACTTGCACAGCACATCGCGGTGCAGCACGCGCAGGATCTCATGGTTGCGCTCCCGCTGCAGGTAATGCTCGATGCCGCGCAGCGCCGGCTGCCAGCGGCCGTCCTTTAAAGAGGATTTGCTCAGCACGTTGATCATGTCGCAGCGAAAACCCGCTACGCCGCGGTCAAGCCAGAAGCGCAGGATATTCTCCACCTCTTCGAGCACCGCCGGGTTCTCATAGTTGAGATCCGGCTGCTCTTTGGCAAACAGATGCAGATAATACTCGCCCCGCTGTTCGTTCCACTCCCACGCGTCCTCCGCAAAGAAAGTCGACCAGTTGTTCGGCGGCGCGCCGTTTTTTTTCGCCGGTCGCCAGATGTAATAATCGCGGTACTTCGGGTCGCCCGCACAGCTTTTTTTGAACCACGGATGCTCGCAGGAGGTATGGTTGATCACAAGGTCCATCACGATCCTGATGTCCCGCCTGCCCGCCTCTCTGATGAGCTCGTCCATGTCGGCGAGCGTGCCGAATTCCGGGTTTATGTCGCAGTAGTCGCTGATATCGTACCCGTTGTCCACGCCCGGCGAGGTATACACCGGCGACAGCCACAGCACGCCGACGCCGAGCTGCTTGAGGTCATCCAACCTGCGCAGGATACCCGGCAAGTCGCCGATGCCGTCGCCGTTGGAATCCTGAAAGCTGCGGGGGTATATCTGGTATACCACACTGTCCCGCCACCAACTCATTCTCTCTCCCCTGTTCCCTAATAATTCTATTCCGTGTTCTATGCGATCCGCACGCCGCCGTGCGGTCGCACGGACAAATAATGACAACTGCCCGCGCCGAAAATGCTCTCCATCGCCGCCTGATAGGTCTGTCTTAGGTCGAGCGGCACAAACGCCTCGATCGTTCCCGCAAAGCCGCCGCCCTGCACCCGCCATGCGCCGCGTCCCTTGAGATAGCGCTCGCTGACCGCCAGCGCAAGCGACACGCTGCGCTCCGCAGGATCGCGCGACGGATAAACGTTCTGCAAATACATATAGGACGAATAGCCGGACTCGGTCACCAGCTCGAGAAACAGACCGATATCGTTGTTTTTCAGCGCCGTGTATTCCTTCTTTGCCCGCTTGTTCTCGCCGAAGAAGTGGATCGCCCGCACGATCGCACGGTCGTTCACCTTGCCGCGCAGTTCGCCGAGCCTGCGGTAGAACTCCTGCTCGTCCACGCGGGACAGATGCGTCTTTCCGAAAAAGCGGCTGACCGCCTTGCACTCGTCGGTTATGCTCGCGTACTCGTCGGTCAGCTCCGCGTGCGAGCCGCCCGCGTCGACGACACACAGCGCGAAGCCGTTGTCCTCGAGGGAATAATGGATCGTGTGCAGCAACGGCGCGTCGGGATCAAAAAAGTCGATCGCGACAAAGCCGCCGACGGACGACGCCATCTGATCCATCAGCCCGCAGGGCTTCATAAAATAGGTGTTCTCGGCAAACTGACCGACCTTCGCGATGTCGACCGCATCCACCGCGCCGCCCGCGAACAGGCTGTTGACGACGTTTCCAACGAGCACCTCGAACGCCGCGGAGGTGGACAGTCCGCTCCCCGGCGGCACATCTGAGGTCACGCACATCTCAAAGCCGCCCACGTCGAACCCGCGTTTGATAAACGCGGCGCACACGCCGTGGACGAGCGCCGCCGTCGTTCCGGCCTCCGCCTTGCTCGGGGCCGTTCTTTTGAGGTCGGTCTCGCAGGGCGCGAAGCCCTCGCTGTGTACCTTGACCTTCGTGCCCCTGCCCGGCGCCGCGACCGCCACCGTGTCAAGGGAGACGGCCGCCGCGATCACGTTGCCCAGCTGATGGTCTGTGTGATTGCCGCCGATCTCGCTGCGGCCGGGCGCGCTCCAGACGCCGGCGTCCTGCCTGTCTCCGAAATCCTCGAGAAAGCGCTGCGCAAGCGCCAGCAGGCGCAGGCGCTGCTGTGGCACCGCCTCGCCGTAGATCTCCCGGAGGCGCTCGTCAAAGCTGCCCTTTTCCAATCCGTCAATCAATTCGCGAACTTTCATTCCTGCAAGCTCCCTGTTGTGAAAAAATGTCACACGTCTGATTTTAATGATTATAACACACACGTGCGTGAAAAGTCACGGCGCTGTTGTGAACATTCACCATACGCGCTGAAAAAACTCTCAAAAAAGCGGCGGGAACAGCATTTCCCGCCGCTTTCTGCAAAATGATTCAGGCAAGCTCCTCAAAACGCTTTTTCCCATCGCTCATGAGCAGCGCCCAGAAAACGACCGTCAGCAGCGCGTACACGCCCGCCGCGATCAGCATATTTGCCGCGAAGGACAGCGGAACGAGGGCGTTGACCAGCGGCGCGACCGCGACGAGCGCCATGCCGCCGAAAACGCTCAGCATCGACGCGGTGCTCTGCTTTACGACGACGGTCTCATTGTCCCACTCGAGCTTCGGAAAAATAAGATTGATGTACAGCCCCGCCACGGCCGTGAGGACCGACATGAGCGTCGGCAGCGCGACGAGCGCAATGCGCTCTGCGGGCGCAAGGTCGACGGCAAGCGCGGCGGCGAGCGTCGCGGCAAAGGTGACCGGCGTCGACATCGCGATGTTGAACAGGATCTTCGCGCCGAAGATGTCCCGCTCGGACAACGGGCTCGCGCGCAGCACCCAGAGGTTGCGGCCCTCCATCGACACGGAGGATGCGGAGATCGCCGTCATGGCGGGCATGAAGCAGTACACCGCGATGAGGATGACGCCGAGCATCGGGGCCATTTCCGGCGCGCCGAGAACCTGCTTGTAGAAATTGCTGTTTCTGCCCACAAGCAGAAACACGGTCAGCGCGACGGAAAAGATCGGACCGATGATGGTATTGATGAGGTAGACGCTGCTGCCGAAATAGCGCGTCGCCTCCTTGCGGAACAGCGCGGACAGCGGCGAGCGGCGGACAAAGCGCAGCGTTTTGTCCCTTGAGCGCCAGCGCGACTGATGCGCGCCGTAGATCAGACTGAACAGCGCCGTTCCGAGCGCGAAGGGCGCGACGGTCACGCAGCCGTACAGCAGCAGATTCATCAGGCCGCCCCGCGCGATAAAGAATGCGCCCCACGCAGCGGGCTTTATGCTGTCAAATATCTTGATGAGCGCGCCGAGATCGGTCGACCCCGTGCCGGAGATGCTGAAATTGAAATACATGAACAGCAGCAGGATCACGATGGACAGCGCGGAGCTGACGAGCTGCGGGCGCTCGAACTTGTCGCTGATCTTGAACATGATGAAGCTGAGGATGTACGCGACGCCGACGGACAGCAGCGGCAGCAGCAGATAGACGAGCAGGCCGCGCAGCAGCATACCGGCGCTGTGGTCGACCATCACGAAATAAACGACGACCGTCGGCAGAAAGAACGCCGTGACGGGGATGAGCTCAAACACATAGCGCGAAACGCTCTTGCTCAGCAGGATCTCCCGGCGCGTCAGCGGCATGGACAGCAGCAGATCCGCATCGCTCGATCTTGTCGGCGTGACGCCGCGCAGTATCGCCGTCAGCAGCATCAGCAGCATCGAATACACCACGCCGTAAAACAGCGCGTACTCCGGCTTTCCGTACGCAAGGAACATCTTCGTCTGCGACACGGCGCTCACCGTCATCATCGCGATGAGATACACGCCCAGAAGCAGGAACAAAGCCCCGGAGGCGGCGAATTTCCGCTTTCTTTTTGCATATTTGAGCGAGCCGATAAAGCAGCGCAGATCGTTTTTGATCAGTATTCCGAGATTATTCATGGTCGATCAGCTCCATAAAGACGTCCTCGAGCGAGCTTTGCCCCTTGACCTCCTCCATCGTTCCGCAGGCGACCAGCTTTCCGCCCTTGATGATGGCGATCTTGTTGCAGAGCTTTTCGGCGACCTCGAGCACATGGGTGGAGAAAAAGATGGCGCCGCCCCGCGCGCAGAAGTCGCGCATGATGTTCTTTACGGTAAAGGCGGCCTTCGGGTCGAGACCGACGAACGGCTCGTCCATCACGATGAGCTTCGGCTCGTGCAGCAGCGCGCCGATGATCTCGAGCTTCTGCTTCATGCCGTGGGAATAGGAGTTGATGGGGTCGTTCAGCGCGCCGGCGATCTCGAATTCCTCCGCATAGCGGCGGACGCGCTCCTCGCGGTCGGCCTTCGAGATGCGGTAGATATCCGCGATGAAATTCAGGTACTGGATCCCCGTGAGGGTGTCGTACATATCCGGGTTGTCCGGTATGTAGGCGATGCGCTTTTTGCACTCCACCGGGTCGGCGGTAATGTCGATCCCGTCGACCTCGATGCGTCCCTCCTCGAAGGGCAGGATGCCGACGACCGATTTGATGGTCGTCGTCTTGCCCGCGCCGTTGTGACCGATAAAGGCGAACAGGTCGCCCGCCTCGACCTCCAGCGACAGACCGTCGACGGCCTTTTTATCCTTTACGTATGATTTCGAGTAATTCTCGATCCTGAGCATACTTCTCTCCTTTTTCTGTTCGGAAGAATAATTGTGTACATTATCCCACGCCTTATTGCGGTTTGCAAGGCGAAACGGGGCGGTTTAATCCCCCACAGGGGCGTAAGACCCGCTCTGGGCGCTGTTAGGCGCCCAAAGCATACGGACGGCGCGGTATGCGCGCCGTCCGTATGCTTTTTCTTCTTTTTCGACCGCCGAACTCAGATCTTGTGCAGCAGACTGTCGAGCAGATCGTTCACCTGCGCGCGCAGCTGCGCGGTAGATTGGACGTTGCGGCGATAGCGGCCGTACTGCTCGACACAGCGGTCGCCCTCGCGGGGCGCTTCGTCAAAGCGGCTTTTTGAGACGACCGTCTCTTTTCGGGCGTCGTCTACGAGCACCACGAGATCCCCCTCGATGCGATCCACGCTGTAGAGCATCTACGCCGCCTCCTTTTCAACGGACGGCGTCAGCGTTCTGCCGTCGCTCGTAAAGGTGATGTCGCCCTGCAAGTCGGTGCGCAGGATCTCCGCGCCCGCCTTCGCGGCGCGGTCGAGCACCGCCTGCTTCGGGTAACCGTATTCGTTGTCGAGGCCGCACATGATGACGAGATAGGACGGCCGCGCCTCTGCGAGGATGCCGTTGCCCGTGGCGTATTTGGTTCCATGATGACCCGCCTTCAGAACGTCGCTGCGCAGCGCGTCGCCGTATTGATCGCACAGCGCGTCCTCCACTTCAAACTCCGCGTCGCCCGTGAGCAGAAACCGCGTGTCGCCGTAGACGTATTGCAGCACGAGCGAGCAGTTGTTGAGGTCGCTGCCCGCGCCGGCATACAGCACCCGCAGCACGCCCTTGTCGAGCGCGATCTCGTCTCCGGCGACCGGAACGGACACCGGCGCGCCCTTCTTTTGAATCGCTTCGAGCAGATACCGATAGGTCGAATTCGTCGGCGTCATGTCGGCCGGCACATTCGCAAACAGGATCTGTCCGATCTCACAGCCCTCGACGACCGCCTGCATCGAGCCGATGTGGTCGGTGTGGGGATGGGTCGCGACGAGATAATCGATCTTTTTTATGCCATGTGCCGCGAGAAAGGACAAAACCGTCGTCTCTGCGGCAAAGTCGCCCGCGTCAATCATCACGACGCTTTCGCCCGCCTCGATGACGATGCAGTCCCCCTGACCTACGTCGACGAAGGTGACCCGCACCGCGCCGTCCGCCGGCGACGTTGCGG
Organism: Oscillospiraceae bacterium; assembly: GCA_034927165.1. Taxonomy (GTDB): domain Bacteria; phylum Bacillota; class Clostridia; order Oscillospirales; family Ruminococcaceae; genus JAYFNU01. The sequence continues at coordinate 12,345 of JAYFQJ010000091.1, read as the reverse complement.
GCGAAGCGTTCTGGGCGACGCCGCCTTGCAGGCCGAGCGCCTCATAGACGTCTCCCCATGTCATCGCGCCGTCGATATAGATCGCGTACAGCAGCCACAGCACCGCCGCGGCGATGAGCAGCGCGCACAGCAGCAGCGCCGTCCGTTTTGGCGTGAGCCCCTTGCGCCGTTCGTGCATAAGCTATCCTTCTCCTCTAATTTCGTGCGTCCAGCGTGAGCGTCCGCTCCTGCCACTGCTGGCGGGTCATGAGCACGGCGCGCGGCTTGCTGCCGTCCGCGGGGCCGACGATGCCCATTTGCTCCATCTCGTCGACGATGCGCGCCGCGCGCGCATACCCGAGCCGCAGCCGCCGCTGCAGCAGCGACGTGGACGCCTGTCCGGCCTCCACGACGACCTCGATGGCCTGCTCAAGCATGGGATCGATGTCGTTTTCGTCCGCCGCGCCCTTCGACTTATCCTTCGAGGCGTTCTCCTCGATCTGGCGCATAAACTGCTCGTTGTACTGCGCCGCGCCGAACTGCTTGAGGAACCCGACGACCTTCTCGACCTCCTCGTCGCTGACATAGCAGCCCTGGATACGCGTCGGCTTCGGGTTGCCCACGGGCAGAAAGAGCATATCGCCCTTGCCGATGAGCTTCTCCGCGCCTGCGCCGTCGAGGATGGTGCGGCTGTCGACCTGCGACGAGACCGCAAAGGCGATGCGCGTCGGGATGTTGTTCTTGATGACGCCGGTAATGACGTCGACCGACGGGCGCTGCGTGGCGACGACGAGGTGGATGCCCGCGGCGCGTCCCATCTGGGCGATGCGGCAGATGGCATCCTCCACCTCGCGCGGCGAGGTCATCATGAGGTCGGCCAGCTCGTCGATAACAATGACGATGCGCGGCTTTTTCTCCGGCCGCTCCTGCCCGTCCGGCATCTCCTTTTCGGGCGGGTAATCCCGCTCGACTTTTTTGTTGTACTCGTCGATGTTGCGCGTGCCGTAGTCGGAAAACAGCTTGTAGCGGCGCAGCATCTCGCCGACCGCGGAGCCGAGCGCGCCCGCCGCCTTGTGCGGGTCGGTGACGACGGGCACATACAGGTGCGGCAGCCCGGAATAGCAGTTGAATTCGACGATCTTCGGATCGATGAGGATGAGCTGAAGCTCCTCCGGCTTCGCCTTATAAACGAAGCTCATGATCATCGAGTTGATGCACACCGACTTGCCCATGCCAGTGGAGCCGGCGATAAGCAGATGCGGCATCTTCGCGAGATCCGCCACACGCACGTCGCCCGCGATGTCCTTGCCCAGGGCAAAGGTGATGGGCGACTTTGCGTTGCGGTAGGCGTCGCTCTCGATGACCGAGCGGATGTTGACGATGTTGACCGTCTTGTTCGGCACCTCGATGCCGACGGCAGGCTTGCCCGGGATGGGCGCTTCTATGCGCACGCCGAGCGCCGCAAGGTTGAGCGCGATGTCGTCGGCGAGATTGACGATGCGGCTCAGGCGCACGCCCGCCTCCGGCTGCAGCTCGTAGCGCGTGACCGCCGGCCCGCGCGATATATTGATGACCCGCGTGCGCACGCCGAAGCTCTCTAGCGTGCTGACGAGCAGCTCCGCGCTGTGGCGCATCTCCGTCGTGACGTCGCCGTCCGCCGTCTGCGCGGGCTTTTGCAGCAAAGAAACGGGCGGAAAACGGTAGGCGGGCTTTTCAGCCGGCGGCGTTTCCTCTGTCAACGCAGGCGCGGCCGTTTTCTTTTCGCTCGCCCGGCGGATGAGCTCGTCCACGCTCACACCGGCAGTATCCCCGGAAAAGTCGGTAAACATACGTCCGACCTTCGCTTCCCGGTCAAAAATGTCGCCGACGACGACGGCCGCGGGACCTGCGGGATGCGGCGTCAGCGTGTCTATGTCGGAAAGACCCGTCCGCTTCGGATCGAACTCCGGTCCGAGCGGAATGTCGATGGCGCTTGTTTTTGTGCGCACGTCCGCCCGGTCCGCCTTCCTGTGCACCGCCTCCTCAATGGCGCGCACACGCGCGTCGTCGGCCGGATCGGCTGCCGGCGGCTGCGCCGCCGGGGACGCCGCCGCCTGCGGCGCTTCCTGCGCCGCAGGCGCAGGCGCCGATCCGAGCGGGATATCGATGCGGCTGTTCTCCGTGCCAAGCGGCACGTCGATGTCCGCCTTTTTCTTTTCCCTCCACGGAAGATCGTCGTCGTTTTCCTTTATCTGCGCGGCCTCGTTCTCCCGCGCGGCTGCTTCCTGCGCCGCCGTTTTCATCCGCTCATTGATGCCGCCCGCCGTCCCCTTGATCCATTCGAGGATGTCGAACAGCGATTTTTCCGCGATGAGCATGAGCGACACGATGAGCAGCAGCGTCACGATGATCTTCGCCGCGAGCAGGCCGCAGCCCACCTCCAGCGCCCAGCCGAGCACGACCGAGATCGCGCCGCCGCCCAGTCGCTGCGCGCCGAGCGTGTATAAATAAGCGACCGCCTCGGTAAACTTGGCGGGCGCGCCGCCGTCGCCAAAGACATAAAACGCCCCCGAGACGGACAGCAGCAGCAGCGCGATGCGCGCGATGCGTCCGCCCGCGGGCAGCTTGTCGTACGCGCAGCGCACCGCGATGTACAGCACGAACGGCCCCGCGAAATACGCGCAGACGCCCAGCACGCCGAACAGCGCCGTGCGCACCGCCTCCCAGACCGCCGCGCCGGGAATAAAACACAGCGCGACGAGGATCACGCCCAGCGCAAACAGCGCGACGGCCGTCTGCTGGGTGCGGCGCTGCCGCTCCCGCTCGCGCTGCACGGCGCGCTTTTTCTGTTCCGTCTCCTCCTTGGAGGGACGCCCTCTTTTTGTCGTCTTTGTCGCCATTTTCTACCCCTGCTTTGCCGTTTCCTGTTTTTGCTACCGCACGCTCGCGTTGAGCAACGCGCGCACCGTGTCGGCGATACCGGCGCCGGTGAAATATTCGATAACGCCGAGGATGAGCACCACGACGCCGAGGATGAGCGTATAATACGCGAAGATGCCGAAGCGGTCGGTCCGGACGAGCCAGGAGATGAGCTTGATCGCCGCAAGGCCCACGATCGCCGCCGTAATGACGCCCGCCGCGAGCGGCAGCAAGTCGACCTCAAAGCCCGCCTTGAGCGCGTCGAGCAACTCGACGAAGCTCGCCGCGAGGATCGCCGGGATGCCCATGATGAAGGAGAACTTCACCATGAATTCCCTCGAAAATCCGCTGAGCAGACCGATGGAGATGGTCGAGCCGGAGCGGGACACGCCCGGGAGCGCCGCGAAGCCCTGAAAGAAGCCGATGCGCAGCGCCTCGCGCGGCGTCATGTCGACCGCCGTTTTATTGCCCTTGACGCATTTGTCGGCGAGGAACAGCAGCGAGCCCGTGAACAGAAAGCAAAAGCCCTCCACGATGATGTCGCTGTCCTCGGACAGATAGGTGAACCAGTCCTTGATGAGATAAAAGCCGAGCAGCGGCACGAGCGAGAGGATGATCATGATGACCATCTTGCGCGTCTCGCCGCTCGTCTTGTAATCAAACTTTTTCTTGAAGATATCGCCGATCATCCGGAAAAATTCGACGATCATCTGCCAGATGTCCTTCCAGAACGCGATGAACACGGCGATCAGCGTGCCCACGTGCAGCATCACCGTAAAAAACAGCGCGTTGTCTCCGGACAGACCGAAAAAATGCTGAAACAGCGACAGATGTCCGTCGCTTGAGACGGGCAGGAACTCGGTCAGGCCCTGGATCACGCCCTGCAAAACGCCCTCGAATACAGTCATAAGTACTCCCCTCTATGTACGCGCGGGGCGCGGCGCTTCGCCGCTTTTTCAGTAAGACGGCAACGCACAGACCCCCACGTTAAAGTCTATTCTATAATACCATAGATAAAAACGATTTAAAACTGTTTTTTGCGCCGGCGTATGCGGGCATAGAGATAGCGCAGCGCGTCGGACAGCGTGCCGACTTGGTCGATCAGGCCCTCCTCCACGGCCATCTCCCCGTCGAGCACGGTGCCGACGTCGAGCACCAGCTCCCCCGTGCGGAACAGCAGCTCGTAAAAGCGGTCGTGGGTAATGTGCGAGTTGGCGCACACAAAACCCGCGATGCGCTCCTGCATACGATCGAAATGCTGCATCGTCTGCGGCACGCCGAGCACCGTGCCGTTGTGCCGCACGGGATGCACCGTCATCGTCGCGGTGGACGCGATGAAGGACCGCTGCGCGCTGACCGCGAGCGGGATGCCGATGGAGTGTCCGCCGCCGAGCACGAGCGACACCGTTGGTTTTCGCATCCCCGCGATGAGCTCCGCGATGGCGAGGCCCGCCTCCACGTCGCCGCCGACGGTATTGAGGATGATGAGCAGCCCCTCGATCTCCGGATCCTCCTCGATGGCGACGAGCAGCGGGATGACGTGCTCATACTTCGTCGCCTTCGTGCCCGCGGGCAGCTCGCTGTGCCCCTCCACCTGTCCCGCAATGGTCAGGCAGTGGATGGGATAGCGGCCCTTCGTCTTCGCGACGACCGCCGCCTCGAGCATCAGGTCCTTGTCGAGCAGCTCGTCGTCCTTATCGTCGTCCCCATCCTTTGGCTTTTTCCTCGTGTCGTCCTTCTTTTCGTTTTTCTTTTCTTCCTTTTCGGGTTCTTTTCGCTTTGCCATACACGCACCTCCGATGACCGTTAGTCTGCCCTCCCGCGGCGCGGAATACTCTTTCGACAGAAAATCTCCCGCAAAGTGCGTTATAGAATTGACAATCTTGTCGCGAAAGTATAAATTATTAATTGATATAAATAACGACCCTGAAAGGGAGGCATCACTTTGGGACGCTCTGTTACACAAAAAATTCTGGAAAGCCACCTTGCGGAGGGCGACCTCGCGAACTCGCAGGAGCTCGGCATCCGTATCGACCAGACGCTGACGCAGGACGCGACGGGGACGATGGCCTATCTGCAATTTGAAGCGATGGGCATCGGCCGTGTGCGCACCGAGCTGTCGGTCGCCTATGTCGATCACAACACGCTGCAGTCCGGCTTTGAGAACGCCGACGACCACGCATACATCCGTTCGGTCGCGAACAAGCACGGCATCCGCTATTCCCGCCCGGGCAACGGCATCTGCCATCAGGTGCATCTCGAGCGCTTCGGCAAGCCCGGAAAGACGCTCATCGGCTCGGACAGCCACACCCCGACGGGCGGCGGCATCGGTATGCTCGCGTTCGGAGCGGGCGGTCTGGACGTCGCGGTCGCGATGGGCGGCGGCGTCTACTACATCGCCAACCCCCGCGTCGTCAATGTGCGGCTGCACGGCGCGCTGCAAAGGGGCGTGTCCGCGAAGGACGTCATCCTTGAGGTGCTGCGCCGCCTGTCCGTAAAGGGCGGCGTCGGCAAGGTGATGGAATACACCGGCGACGGCGTCGCCTCGCTGTCCGTCCCCGAGCGCGCAACCATCACCAACATGGGCGCGGAGCTCGGCGCGACGACCTCCGTCTTCCCGAGCGACGCGGTGACGAAGGCCTTCCTCGAAGCGCAGGGCCGCGGCGCGGATTTCGTCGAGCTGCTGCCCGACGCGGACGCCGTCTATGACGAGGGCTTCGACCTCGATCTGTCCGCGCTCGCGCCGCTGACCGCCTGTCCGCATATGCCGGACAATGTGAAACCCGTCGCGGCGCTCGCCGGTATGCCCGTCAGCCAGGTCTGCATCGGCTCGTGCACCAACTCATCGCTGTACGATATGCTCAAGGTCGCGCAGCTGCTCAAGGACAAGACGATCGCCGACAACGTCAGCCTCGTCATCGCGCCCGGCTCGCGCCAGGTGCTCGAGATGCTGTCCGACTGCGGCGCGCTCACCGACATCCTCGCGAGCGGCGCGCGGGTGCTCGAATGCGCCTGCGGGCCGTGCATCGGCATGGGGCAGGCGCCGGAGAGCGGCGGCGTGAGCCTGCGCACCTTCAACCGCAACTTTGAGGGCCGCAGCGGGACAAAGGACGCGCAGATCTATCTCGTCAGCCCCGAAACGGCCGCCGTCAGCGCCCTCGCGGGCGCGCTGACCGATCCGCGCGCGGCGTGCAGTGATCTGGAGGTCGCGATGCCTGCGCGCTTCAGCGTCAGCGACAACATGATCATCCTCCCGTGCAAGGAGGAGGACGCCGCCGCCGTCGAGGTGCGCCGCGGGCCGAACATCAAGCCCTTCCCGCTCGCACGGTCGCTCGAGGACACCGTCGCGGCGCCCGTCACGCTGAAGGTCGGCGACAACATCACGACCGACCACATCATGCCCGCGGGCGCAAAGCTGCTGCCGCTGCGCAGCAACATCCCCGCGATGTCGCAGTTCTGCTTCACCCGCTGCGACGAAAGCTTCCCCGCGCGCGCAAAGGCGGCGGGCAGCGGCGTCATCGTCGGCGGCGCAAACTACGGTCAGGGCAGCTCCCGCGAGCACGCGGCGCTCGTCCCGCTGTATCTCGGCACCCGCGCGGTGCTCACGAAGAGCTTTGCGCGCATCCACCGCGACAATCTCGTCAACGCCGGCATCCTGCCGCTCACCTTCGTGAACGAGACGGATTACGACGCCGTAGAGCTCGGCGACACGCTCGCGCTCGAGAATATCCGCGCCGCCGTCGAGGGTGAGATGCACGCGACGGTCTGCGACCGCACGAAGGGCTTCCGCTTCCCCGTCGCGCTCGAGCTCACGCAGCGCCAGCGCGAGATATTGCTCGCGGGCGGGCTCATCAATTTGACTAAACAAAAGGCAGGAAAATAACTATGCTTGATAAAAAGCAGGCGCTCGACCGTTTTTCCGCGCTGCTCGATGCGCAGCTCGAACGCTGCGAGCGCATGAAAAGCGACAGGGATTTCATCGATTATTCCAGGCTCGACAAGCTCGTCATCGGCGTGTGCGGCGGCGACGGCATCGGCCCCGTCATCACGAAGGAGGCCGCGCGCGTGCTCGAGTTCATGCTCGCGGACGACGTGAGAGCGGGCCGCGTGGAGTTTCGCGTCATCGACGGGCTGACCATCGAAAACCGCATCGCCCACGGCCAGGCGATCCCCGACGACGTGCTCGCCGCGCTCAAGGCCTGCAACGTCATCCTCAAGGGGCCGACGACCACGCCGGACGCCGGCTACAAGGGTCCGAACATCGGCAGCGCGAACGTCGCGATGCGCCGCGAGCTCGACTTGTTTGCAAACGTGCGCCCGGTCAAGATCCCGGCGCTGGGCATCGACTGGACCTTTTTCCGCGAAAACACCGAGGGCGGCTACGCCGTCGGCGACAAGGGCGTAGAGCTTCCCGGGCTGTCGGTCGACTTCACCATCACGACCGACGAGGGGACAAAGCGCATCGCGCGGCTCGCTTATGAATTCGCGAAAGCCAACGGAAAAAAGCGCGTGAGCATCATCACAAAGGCCAACGTCATCAAGCAGACGGACGGCAAATTCCTGCGGCTTTGCTCCGAAATCGGCACGGAATATCCCGAGATCACTACGGACAGCTGGTACGCCGACATCCTCACCGCCAAGCTCATCGACGAGCAGCGGCGCAATCTGTTCGAGGTCGTCGTGCTGCCGAACCTGTACGGCGACATCATCACCGACGAGGCCGCGCAGATCCAGGGCGGCGTCGGCACGGCGGGCAGCGCCAATCTCGGCAAGCACTACGCCATGTTCGAGGCCATCCACGGCTCCGCGCCGCGCATGGTGGAGGAGGGGCGCGACAAATACGCCGATCCCTGCTCGATGCTGCGCGCGGCGGCGCTGCTGCTCAACCACACGGGGCGGCAGGAAAAGGCCGCAAAGCTCGAAAGAGCGCTGGACGTCTGTATGTTTGAAGAGAAAAAATGCACCGTCACGGGCCGCGACACCGGCTGCACCTGCGCCGCGTTCGGCGATTATGTGATGGAAACGATCGCGAAACTGTGAGGTGGGGGATAGAATGAAGAACGATACCGTTTCTCTGCCGGTCGTCCGGCGGCTGCCGCGGTATTACCGGTTTTTGTGCGATTTAAAAAAGAGCGGCATCGTGCGCATCTCCTCGAAAGAGCTCGCGCGGCAGATGAATCTGACCGCCTCGCAGATCCGTCAGGATCTCAACTGCTTCGGCGGCTTCGGACAGCAGGGCTACGGCTACAATGTCGACCAGCTCGCCGCGGAGATCGAGCGCATCCTGTGTCTCGACAACTGCCTGCCGACCATCCTCATCGGCGTGGGAAACCTCGGCCGCGCGCTTTCCTCCTTCCTGTACGACGCGAAGGGGATCAAACTCATCGGCTTGTTCGACAAAGCGCCGAAGAACGTGACGGACATCAACCCCGAGCTTTCGGTGATGAGCATCGCGAAGCTCGATGAATTTTGTGCGGAGCATCACCCGAAGCTCGCCATTCTGTGCATCCCCGGCGAGCACGCGCAGCCCATGGCACAGAAGCTCGTCTCGCTCGGCATCGAGGGCTTTTGGAATTTCAGCCACGTCGACCTGCGGCTGGACGAGCGCACCTGCGTGGAGAATGTGCATCTCGGCGACAGTCTGATGACGCTGTGCTATAACACCAATACGAAAGGAAAACAGGACTGATGGCAAAGCTGTATTTCCGCTACGGCGCGATGAACTCCGGAAAAACGACGGCGCTCATCCAGGTCGCATTCAACTACGAGGAGCGCGGCATGCGCGTGCTTCTCATCAAACCCTCCGTCGACACAAAGGGCGACGACCGGCTTGTGTCCCGCATCGGCGCGTCGCGCAAGGTGGACGTGCTCGCGACCGCCGCGGACGATATGTACGACATCATCGAAAAAGAGCAGAAAAAAGCGCCGCTGCACTGCGTGCTGGCGGACGAGGCACAGTTCTTTACCCCCGCGCAGGTCGACCAGCTGTTCCGCGCGGCGGTGCTGCTGCGCGTGCCGGTCATCTGCTACGGTCTGCGCACGGATTTCCGCATGAACGGCTTTCCCGGCAGCATCCGCCTTTTAGAGCTTGCGCACTCCATCGAAGAGCTAAAAACCATCTGCGCTTGCGGTAAAAAGGCGGTCCTCAACGGCCGCATGATCAACGGGAAGTTTGTGTTCGAGGGCTCACAGGTCTGCATCGAAAATATGCAGGACGTCGTCTACCAGTCGCTGTGCCCCGAGTGCTATTTCCGCTTGCTGGACGAGTATGAAAAAGAAAACAAGGTTTAGTTCGGACTGTTTTTCGGCAGCGCCGGCGCCGCGCACTGTCAGTCTGCTGGCAGCCGCGGCGTTTGTGCTGCCGTTTTTTATTACTCTTTGCGTGTGCGCGCTGCTTCGCATGACGCCCTTCGGGGACAGCAGCATCCTCACAGGTGATCTCGGCGGACAGTTTATTTCCTTTTTTGCGAACTTTAAAGATACGCTGCTGCAGAGCCGCTCGCTGAGCTTCACTTTTTCCAAGCTGCTCGGCGGCTCGATGTTCAATTACAATATCCAGTATCTTGCATCCCCCCTGAACTACCTCTACGTTTTGCTTCCAAAGCAGCTTTATCCCGACATCGCGGTCGTTATCCTTGCGCTGCGCGCGGGTTTCAGCGGCCTCGCTTTCTTTTGCTGCGTGCGCTATATCCGCGGGACAGGCAATATACGCACGCTGTGTCTGTCGCTTTGCTACGCGCTCATGGGTTATGCCGCAGCCTACTTCCAGATCCCGGACTGGCACTTTTTCATCCTGATCACGCCGGTTCTGGCGGCGTCCATCGAGCGTTTTCTCCGCGAGCGGCGCTGGGGCAGGTACGCGGCATGTCTTGCTTTTTCTGTTCTGCATTCCTACTACATCGGTTCTATGCTCTGCCTTTTCGCGGGCTGCTTTTTCCTCTACCGCCTGCACCTCAGCGCGCTCGATGGAAGAATAAAGCTGCGCCGCGCCGCCTCTTTTCTCGGGCTGTCCGCGCTGAGCGTCGGCGCGACCGCATTTTATCTGCTGCCGTGTGTGCTCGGCGCCGCCCAGGACAAGGGCGGGCTTTTTAAGTCCTCGGCCGATTTTTCGACGAATTTCGAGCCTCTGCAGCTGTTTTCCAAATTCACGGTCGGCAGCTTCGCGTGGGACAACGTGGCGGACGGACTTCCGGTGCTGTACTGCGGCGTGCTCGGCGTCGTGCTGCTGTCGCTGTATTTCCAGAGCAAGGACGTCTCCAAAAGGGAAAAGCTCGCTTCCGCGCTTGTGCTGCTCTGCTTTTTCCTCGTGCTCTGGCTGCGGCCGCTCAACCTGCTTTTGCACGGCGGCTCGCCTCCCAACTGGTTTCCCTATCGCTACAGCTTCCTCATCTGCTTTTTTATTCTGTTCCTCGCGTCTGGGTATACGCCGCGCGCGCTGTCGCCGCGGCGGCTGCTTGCAAACGTCGCCGCGCTGGCGCTGTTCGGCGCCTTATCGTATCTTTTTAATGAGAATATACCGAGCCTTTCCCGCATCGGATTGACCGTTTTTCTGGGCTGCGCTTATCTGTTCGCGCTGTCGTTTTCATTCAGAAGCACCCATCTGCAGCGTCTTGCTCCGCTTTGTATGACAGCGGCAGTTTGCATAGAGCTGAGCTTCAACCTCTATTCAACCATGCGCGTGTTCGAATATTACAGCGCGGACAGCTACCGCGATTTCGTTACCTCCTGGTCTGAAACCCTGTCCGCCATAGACGACGATTCGTTCTACCGGATCGAAAAGACGGAGATCCGCAGTTACAACGATCCGCTGCTGCTGGATTATCCCGGGAACTCCCTGTTCGCGTCGCAAACCGACGCGACGCAAAATCTTTGCAGCGATCTGGGCTATGAGCGCAACACCTATGGCCGCGGCTCCACTGTTTTTGCTGACGCTCTTTTGAGCTTCCGGTACATCCTGTCGGACAGCGCGGCGCATGTCGGCCCGCAGTATCATCTGCTGGATGCATCCACGGCGCATGGCATTTATAAGAGCGACTACACGCTGCCCCTGTGCTTTTCCGCGAGCGATGCGATCCTTGAAGACATCCGCTGCGAGGATGCTTTTCAGTACCAAAACGCGATCCTGCAGGCGCTGACAAATACAGAGACGGTTTATTTCCATATGGTGTCCTATACCGTTGAACACCCGACGGACAGCAGCACCCGCGTTCTGTTCACAGCGCCGGAGGACGGCTTTTACTATGCCCTCCCGTCCGACGCCGTTTCCGGCGTCGGACAGATAACTGTCGGCGACACCGGGCTTGGAGAATATGGCAGCTGGTCTTTTTCAAAGATGATCCAGCTTGGCAGCCTGCGCGCCGGGCAGTCGCTGAGCGTTGACTTTGACGGCGCAGCGTTCTCTCAGGATGATCTGCGGCTGTGTGTTCTCAACGCGGAATCTTTCAACGCGGCCTACAGGCAGCTGCTGTCCTGCGGCATGCGATTCGAAACGATCCGCGACGGATACGTCAGCGGAACCGTCAGTGCGCAGACGGACGGCGTCTTGTTCACAACGCTGCTGTACTCCGACGGCTGGGAGATCACCGTCAACGGGGAATCCGCACAGGGGGAGGAGGCGCTCGGCTGCCTGCTCACGGTGCCGCTGCGCGCGGGTGAAAACACCGTTGAACTGTGCTATACGCCTCCCGGCCTGCGCATGGGGACTGTCGTCACAGCGGCAAGCGCTGCGTTTCTGCTTTTGCTCGCGTGGCTCGAAGCGCGCAAAAAAGCGCAGCCGGCACAATAGAAGGCTGCGCGGCGTGCAAAAGCGCCCTCTGTTTATCGCAAAAATAAAAAGCTCCGGCGTATAGCCGAAGCTTTTTTGCTTTATTTGTACTTGCGCTTGCGTGCCGCTTCCGATTTCTTTTTGCGCTTCACAGAGGGCTTTTCGTAATGCTCGCGCTTACGAACCTCGGCAAGGACGCCGGAACGAGCGCACTGACGTTTAAAGCGGCGGAGCGCGCTGTCAAGGCTTTCGTTCTCTTTTACTCTTACTTCGGACACTGTCTACCCTCCCTTGCAGGGAACTTGTCGTTTTTTGCAACGCTACTATTATACTCGAGGGACGGGATATTGTCAACGGTTTTTATTGACCCTTTGCCACGATATTCACGAGACGACCGGGGACGTACAGCTCCTTGACGACCACTTTTCCCGCGAGCTCCGCCGCGACCTTATCGTCCGCCTTTGCGGCGGCGATCGCCGTCGCGGCGTCCGCGCCGGCGCAGACCGTCACGCGGCCCTTCACCTTGCCGTTGACCTGCACGGCGATCTCGACGCTGTCCTCGACGCATTTCGCCTCGTCATAGGCCGGCCAATCGCCGTGCGCAAGCAGCGCGCCGAAGCCGAGCGACTGCCACATCTCCTCCGTCATGTGCGGCGCAAAGGGGTTGAGCAGCGCGAGCAGCGTGCGCAGCTCGCCGCGCGTGA
>JAYFQJ010000025.1:0-3953 GCA_034927165.1 Oscillospiraceae bacterium | reverse complement strand
GCGCGAAAAAGCTGCGCGAGGCTGCGCAGGCGGGGCGGCCCTTGCCATGGACGGTCGTGCTGACCGTCGGCGGCGATACGCCGGCCGAAAAGCTTGTCCGGCTGCTGTCGGACTGCCGGGAGACGGGCATATATCTGTTTTTTCTGACGATAAAGACCCGCGATACCGACGCGGTCCGGGCGCTGTGCGCGCAGTTTCCCGACTGCGCGTTCATTCTGTTCGCCGAGTGCTGTGCGGACGCGCCCGCGCTCACGGGTGTGAATGCGCTCACCGTGCCGCCGCTCGACGACCCGCGGTTCCCGCAGACGAAGGACGCGCTGCGCGCGAGCGGCGCGCTGTACGGGGCGTTCGTGCGCGCGGGAGCGGCTCCGCTCGCGCTGCCGGAAATTGTACAGAGAGCCGGCGCGCTCGACGCGCCTATCCTTTTTATGAGCGAGCCGATGACGGCGGACACGCAGCGGGCGCTGGAGGCGTTCCGCGCCGCCCCGTCCGCCGCGGTCTTCCCCGTGGCGCTGCCGCACGATCTGCTGCAGGTCAGCCGCCGCATCAGCGAGCGGGCGATGTATTTCGAGGTGGAGGAGGACGGGGCGGCGGCGCTGCGCACCGACGCGGGAAGCTCTCCGCTGCCGAACGTCTTCGACACGCCGTTCGGCCTCGTACTTCGGAAGATCCGATAAAAAAGAAAACGGCGGGCCGGGAGACCGGTCCGCCGTTGTTTTATATCTCACGGCTCCTGCGCCGCGTCCTCTCCGTACTTTTTTGCGATGCCGCCGACCGCGCGGCGAAACAGCGCGACGAAGACGTCGGGCTCGATCTTCGCGTTATCCTTCAACCAGCGGATGAGCGCGACGCGCATACCGTCGATGAAAAAGGTCGCGTAAAAATCGCTGTGCTCCGGATCGGAGAACTCATCCTTCAGATATTCCGACACGACGGGCTGGAACACGTCGTAAAAATACTCGGTGAAGGAATTTTGCCCCTCGACCTGCAGCGCACTGATATAGAATTCCTTGTTGTCGTAAAAATAGCCGCAGATATCGGAGAGAAACTCCCAAGCGTCCGCGTACGCCTTGCTCTGCGCCGCGGTGAGGAATTCGACGTTGAAGATCCAGTTCACGAGGTCGTACTTATCTCTGAAGTGGTAATAAAAGCTCTTGCGGCTCATGCCGCAGTGTTCGCAGATGTCGCCGACGCTGACCTTTTCGAACGGGAGCGACGTCATCAGCTCCCTGAGCGACGCCGCGAGCGCTTTTTTTGTGATGAGCGATTCAGACATCGTTTTCCCTCCGTTTCCTTGTATTTTAACAGAAAAACGCTTTGCGTTCAACTGCCCGCTGTTGAGAAAAGGCGGCGCGCTGTGGTACAATGGCGAAAACGGGGGAATGCAGATGAAAAAGAGATGGATCGCGGCCGGCGCTCTGCTGTGCGCGGCGCTGGTGGCGGCGGGCCCCGCGCAGGCGGCGACGCCGTTCGACGCTTATTATGAGGACCCGGCGGACGGTTTTTTTGAGCGCGCGTCCGGCTTTGCCTATACGCCGCTCGGCGAACTGACGGTGCGCCCGGCGGACGGCGTGCGGCAGATCGCCGCCGGCAGCTGGCTGGGCTTTGACGTGGCGCGGGACGGCGCGGCGCTCGAGCCCGCCGTCTACACGGTGGAGGTGGTCGAGGGCAGGGACATCGCCGAGGCGTATGCGAACGGCGAGATCGTCACCTTCGGCACGGGCCGCGTGGTCGTGCGCGTTTTTCTCGACGACGACCCGTCCGTCGAGGGCTTCGGCGCGGTGGACGTCGTGCCGGCGGACGGCGATAACGCGCTGTTCGACGAAAAGGCGAACGTCGACGCGGCGGCGGACGCCGCTTTTGAAGCGACGCTCACGGGATTTCCCGACAGCTACAAGCCGTATCTGCGCGCGCTGCACGCGCTGCACCCCGCGTGGGTATTCGAGCCGTTCGATACGGGGCTCGATTTCTTTGAAGCGGTCGCCGGTGAGAGCACAGGCGACCGGATGCTGACGCTGCGGCTCAATTTTGCGGACGTATACAAGAGCAGGGCCGCCGGGGATTACGACGCGGCGACGGGGGAGTATATCGTCAAGGACCCCGGCTGGGTGTCGGTCAACGGCACGACGATCTCGTGGTTCATGGATGTGCGCAATCAGCTCGATGAGCAGCACGTCTTCCAGTTCGAGCTGCTGCGCTATGACGCGGACGTGCAGACGCTCGCGGGCGTGGAGGCGATCCTCGACGGGACCTTCATGCACGAAGCGCAGTGCGACTATGCCGACGCGGACGGCAGGACCGTCGCGGCGGGCGAGACCTATGCCGAGGCGATCCTAAGCGCGGCGTCGGAATCGGGCGTGAGCCCCTATTATCTCGCCGCAAAGATCCGCGGGGAGATCGGCACAACGCCGACCAGGAGCATCAGCGGCACGGAAGCGGGCTACGAGGGAATCTACAATTTTTATAATATCGGCGCGAGCGACGGCGAGGGCAATATCGAGCGCGGACTCGCGTGGGCGGCGTCGGGCAGCAGCTACAACCGCCCGTGGACGTCGCCGGCGGCGTCTATTCTCGGCGGCGCGCTGTATCTCGCGCAGGAATACATCGGCGCGGGGCAGTATACCGGCTACTTGCAGAAGTTCAACGTCAATGCGGACAGCGACGCGGGCCTGTACTCCAACCAGTACATGACGAACGTCTCCGGCGCGGCGGGGCAGGCGGTCTCGGCGTATACGGGCTATGCCGACGCGGGCGCGCTCGACACGGCGATCGTCTTCTCCATCCCCGTTTACGACAATATGCCCGGCGCTGCGGCGCGGGCGACCGGCTTTTTGCTGAACGCGGCGGGCGTCATCAGTAACGACGCCGCGCTGCGGACCGGCGCGGCGCCGTGGAACGCCGCGCTGGCGCAGCTCGCGGCGGGCGATATCGTAACGGTTCTGCGCAGCGTGCCGACGGACGCGGCGACCATCCGCGCATATATGACGTATCCGCACTGGTATGAGGTAGAGCTCAGCCGGGACGGGGAGACCCTGCGCGGCTATGTCGCGGCGAATTTTGTCGAAATGGCGGTCGGCCGGGTGCTCTGCGTGGGACAGTCGACGGTCTTCGCCGCCTCGCTTGAGCCGGCGGGCAGCGACGACGTCGTGCGCTATCTGTCCGAGGATACCGCGGTCGCGACGGTGGACGCGGACGGCGTGATCACCGCGGTCGCGCCCGGCACGGCGACCGTCGTCGCCTATACCTCCGGCGGCGTCGCCGCAAAGATGCGTGTGGCGGTGCGGGAGGACTGAGCGCTGCCCGAGACAGAGCTGACGAAACAAAAGGCGGCGGCACACATTGTGCCGCCGCCTTTTTCCGTTGTGATCTGCGTTTTACAGTGTGCGCTACTTCGCCGCGTCCATATTGTTGAACACAGAGAGCGTCTGGTCGTAATCTTTCTTCGTCGCGCCCGTCTGTCCGGCCTGCTCGGTGAAATAGTCGTTCAATTGAGTCCCCCGTATGGAACAGGACATGACGTTGTAGGTTTGATCCTCAAAGGTCTTTTTCGTTACGGTGATGTAGCCCGCGGTGTAGGTATTCTTTTTTGTGTTGTAGCGGATGACGCGGATGCTGTCCCCGACAGAGCAGGCCGCGACGTCCTGATCGGTCCACCAGATGACTGTCGCGCCCTCGGTTTTGGACACGCACCAGGACTTGATGCCGAATTCATTGAGGTCGACGCCGAGCGTGTTGGTGAAATAGTCCATCATCTTTGCGTAATTCGTCCCGTTCGTCGTGGTCGAGTCGACCGCATCCGCGAAGCCGAGATTCAGCGCGGCGAGCGTGGCGTCGAACACCTCGGAGGGGGAGGTCCCCGCCACGGAGATGAGGCCCTGCGTGCTCTCGTTGAGGCTGCCGTGCAGGCTGCAGACAATATTCGTGATCTGGGATTTGTCGGCGGAGTAGTAGAC
>JAYFQJ010000136.1:0-18905 GCA_034927165.1 Oscillospiraceae bacterium | reverse complement strand
TTATACTCGAGGGACGGGATATTGTCAACGGTTTTTATTGACCCTTTGCCACGATATTCACGAGACGACCGGGGACGTACAGCTCCTTGACGACCACTTGTCCCGCGAGCTCCGCCGCGACCTTATCGTCCGCCTTTGCGGCGGCGATCGCCGTCGCGGCGTCCGCGCCGGCGCAGACCGTCACGCGGCCCTTCAACTTGCCGTTGACCTGCACGGCGATCTCGACGCTGTCCTCGACGCATTTCGCCTCGTCATAGGCCGGCCAATCGCTGTGCGCAATCTGCGCGCCGAAGCCGAGCGACTGCCACATCTCCTCCGTCATGTGCGGCGCAAAGGGGTTGAGCAGCGCGAGCAGCGTGCGCAGCTCGCCGCGCGTGACGCTCTTTTGCGCATAAATATCGTTGAGCAGCGCCATCATCGCGGCGATGGCCGTGTTGAACTTGAGCGCTTCGATGTCGTCGCCGACCTTCTTTATCGTGCGGTGGAACGCGCCCTCGAGCGCCTTTGTATAGCCGTCGCCGGCGACAAGCCTGTCCTGCAGCGCCCACACGCGGTCGAGGAAGCGCTTACAGCCCTTGATGCTCGCGCTCGACCACGGCGCCGCCTTTTCAAAATCGCCGATGAACATCTCGTACAGCCGCATCGTATCGGCGCCGTATTGGTTCACGATCTCGTCGGGATTGACCACGTTGCCGCGGGACTTCGACATCTTCTCGTTGTTCTCGCCGAGGATCATGCCGTGGCTCGTGCGCTTCTGGTAAGGCTCGCTTGTGGGCACCACGCCGATATCGTACAGGAACTTGTGCCAGAAGCGGGAATACAGCAAGTGCAGCGTCGTGTGCTCCATACCGCCGTTGTACCAGTCGACCGGCATCCAGTAGGCAAGCGCCTCTTTTGATGCGAGCGCCTGCTTGTTGTGCGGATCGCAATAACGCAGGAAGTACCAGGAGGAGCCTGCCCACTGGGGCATGGTGTCCGTCTCGCGCTTCGCGGGCCCGCCGCAGTGCGGACAGGTGGTGTTGACCCAGCTGTCCAGCTTGGCCAGCGGGGACTCGCCGTTGTCCGTCGGCTCAAAATCCTCGAGATCGGGCAGCCGCAGCGGCAGCTCGCTCTCCGGCAGTGGCACCCAGCCGCACTTCTCGCAGTAGACCATCGGGATGGGCTCGCCCCAGTAGCGCTGACGGGAAAAGACCCAGTCGCGCAGCTTAAAGTTGACCTTTGGCTCGCCCTTGCCGTTCTCCTTGAGCCACGCGGTGATCTTCCCCTTCGCGTCCTCGACCGACAGGCCGTCGAGAAAGCCGGAGTTGACCATCACGCCCGTCTCACAGTCGGTGAACGCTTCTTTTTCGATATCCCCGCCCTTGACGACCTCGACGATGGGGAGGTCGAACGCCTTCGCAAAATCATAGTCGCGCGTGTCGTGCGCCGGAACGGCCATGATGGCGCCCGTGCCGTACGTCGCAAGCACATAATCGGAAATAAAGATGGGGATCTCCCTGTCATTGACGGGGTTGACCGCGCGCACGCCCTTGAGCTCGACGCCCGTCTTTTCCTTCGCGATCTCGGTGCGCTCAAAATCGCTCTTGCGCGCCGCTTCCGCCTGATATGCTTTTATCTCCCCGATATTTTCGAGCTTGTCCGCCCACGCGTCCAGAATGGGGTGCTCGGGCGAGATGACCATGTACGTCGCGCCGAACAGCGTGTCCGGCCGCGTCGTATACACGCGCAGCTTTTCGCCCGCCGTCGTGCCGAAATCGACCTCCGCGCCGTGCGAACGACCGATCCAGTTCTTCTGCTGGATCTTGACGCGGTCGATATAATCGAGGTCGTCGAGGTCGCTGACGAGGCGGTCGGCATACTTCGTGATGGCGAGCATCCACTGGCTCTTGACCTTGTGGACGACCTCGCTGCCGCAGCGCTCGCACACGCCGTTCACGACCTCCTCGTTCGCGAGCACGACCTTGCAGCCGGTGCAGAAGTTGACCGACATCTCCTTTTTATACGCGAGGCCTTTTTTATACAGCTGTAAAAAGATCCACTGCGTCCATTTGTAATATTCCGGGTCGGTCGTGTTGATCTCGCGGTCCCAGTCGAAGGAGAAGCCCAGCGACTGCAGCTGCTGCTTAAAGTGCGCGACGTTGTCGTGCGTGACCTTGGACGGGTGGATGTGGTTCTTCATCGCATAGTTCTCGGTGGGCAGGCCGAAGGCGTCCCAGCCCATCGGGTACAGCACGTTATAGCCCTGCATACGCTTCTTGCGCGAGACGATATCGAGCGCCGTATAGGAGCGCGGATGACCGACGTGCAGGCCCTGCCCCGACGGATAGGGGAACTCCACGAGCGCGTAAAACTTCGGAAGCGTGTAGTCGTCCTTTGCCGCGAACGTCTTTTCCTCGCCCCAGATGCGCTGCCATTTCTTTTCGATCGCTTTAAAATCGTATTCCATTTGCTACCTGTATCCCTTCTGCTTTCCTGTGCGGTGCTTCTTTTATACTTTCCGTTGATATTATGTTTAACTATACTGTTTCTGTCTATTTTTCGTCCGGATGCTCGAGGAAGCCCATGTCGACCGGCTGTGCGTCCGCCCACAGGCGCTCGAGCGAATAAAATTCGCGCGTGGAGGGCTGAAAAACGTGCACGATGACGCTGTTGAAATCGAGCAGGATCCAGCCGCCGCCGTCGTACCCTTCTGTGCGCAGCGGCTCGATTCCGGCCTGCTTCGCCTTTTCCTCCGCCTCGCCCGCGAGGGCCTTGACCTGCGTGTTGCTCGTACCTGTCGCGATGACGAAGTAGTCGGCGATGATGGTGAGGTCCGCGATCTCTAAGATGCGGATATCCAGTCCCTTTTTGGCGTCGAGCGCCGCGGCGAGCAGCTTTGCTGTTTCAAGTGGGGTCATGAAAGCTCCTTTCAGTTGTAATCGGAGAGCGAATCGCTCGAATAGGTGTAATCGTCCTTGGTGTTGCGGATCTCGACGACGTTGAGCTCCTCTGAGGGCACGTCGTCGCTGTACGGGCGCATATACTCGTTGAGGAGGTCTGCGAACGCCTGCTTGTGGATCGACCAGACGTCGACGTTCCAGCGCGTGTAGGGATTGACGCCCTCGCCGGGTATGCTGATCGTGGAGATGGAATCCATCGAAAAATCCTTCGCGGTCATGCCGAGCGATATGATCTCGCTGACGGTGAGGTCCGTTTCAAGATAGGGCATCACCGCGTTGACGAGGCTCGCGAGCTGCCCGGTGGACAGCGTGAGCGCCTTGTTGAGCATCGCCGCCATGAAGTAGCGCTGCACATCCATGCGCCCGAGGTCGCCGTTGCTGTCGCGGTAGCGGACGAACACCTCCGCCGCCTCGCCGTCGAGCGTGTGCTCTCCGGCCGCGAGCGTGAAGCTGTCGATGACATTGTTCTGCGCGTCTGTGATCTCAAAATACAAATCGCGGTCGAGCGTGACGTCCACGCCGCCGAGCATATCCACGGCGGTGCGGAAGCCCTCCATCGTGATGAGCGCGTAGTTGTCGACGGGCAGCCGGAATTGGTAGTTGATCGTCTCTATGAGCGCCGCCATGCCGGTGAGCCCCTTTGTATAGCCGTCGGGCGCGTCCTCGAGGTAGCCGCGGCCGTACAGACCGTTGATCTTGCCGTATTTGACGATGTTCGCACCGACATAGGTGTCGCGTGGGATCTGCAGGATCGTCGCCTTTTTTGCCTCAAGATCGAGGTTGACGAGCAGGATGACGTCGGTGTTGAGCGTCGCGTCGCTGCCCTGAGACTCCGGGTCCGCCTGCCTGTCGCTGTCGGTGTCCACGCCGCACACGAGGATGTTCATCGTCTTGCCGCTCAGATAGCTGGGCGTCTTCCAGTCCTCCTCGATGACCTTGCCCGCACCCTTGAGGCGGATGTTGAGCAGCACGAGGACGGTCGCCGCGACAAGCGCGACCACCACGCCCGCCACGAGCAGCCGCGCCTTTACGTTTTTCTTCGGTTTATCGGCGGCCTCGGCCGCCGGTTTTTCTTTATTTTTGCGCATGCAGCTCTACTCCCTGTTCCTTCAGCTCTTTTTTGAGCCAGTTGTAGGATTCGATCGATTTCACATTGACCGTGTGCATATTTTTGATGACGTGGACGAGCAGGTTGCGAATGGACATAAAGCACGCCTCGTCGAGCGAGCGCTCCGCGATCACGCGCACCTCGTCGACGCCGCGGAAGTCGCGGTCCTCCGACATATAATCGGCGAGCATCACGATCTTTTCCAGCTTGGACATACCCGCGCGGCCCGTCGTGTGATACATGACGGCGTTGCCGATCTCCTCGTCGAGGCCGAGTGTCTCCCGCACATAAACGCCGCCCGCGAAGGCGTGATAGATGCCCGGGCAGTCCCGCACGAGCTTATCGTCGATTATAGCAGAGTCCTCGATCATTTTCAACAAATCGGCCTTGTCGCGCTCCTTGAGGATATCGTGCAGAAAGGCGGCCAGCGCGCAGCGCTCCTCGTCCGCGCCGTAGCGCTTCGCGAGCGCACGCGCCGCTTTTGCGACGCACTCCGTGTGATGGAATCGCTCGGGCGACAGCGTCTGCCGCGCGAGCTCTCTCGCTTGTTCCGAAGTCATTTTATGTTCTTATCTCCCCTGTACAGACTGTGCTTTTTGATAACGCTCTCCACAAACGGGCTGACCATGCCGCTGATATCCCCGCCGGCGGCCGCCGCCGCGCGCACCGCGCTTGAGCTCAGCGGCAGCGCCTCAATGGGCAGCAGCAGCACGCGCCCGCCCTCTTTTTTCAGCGCGGCGGCCCGCGCTTCGAGCGCCGCGCGGTCGTCGAGCTCCCGCGGCGCGACGACGAGCGTCGCCGCGCGCAGCACCCGCCGCCAGCGGTGCCACGTCTCGAAGGACAGCAGCATATCGCCGCCGACGAGAAAATACAGCTCCGCGCCCGGGTAGCGCTTTTGCACCCGTTTGAGCGTCGTGAGCGTGAAGTTTTTATGCTTGCCGTCCGCCCGCTCCATGCCGCTCACGCGCACGCACGCCCCCTGCGCTTTAAACGTCCGCGCCATATGCATACGCAGCGCGAAGGGCGTCTTGGAGCGGCGCTTGTGCGGCGCAACGTCGGACGGGATGACGAGCGTCACGTCCGGCTGAACAAAACGCATCGCCTCACCCAGCAGACGTTCGTGCCCGCGGTGCGGCGGATCGAACGAGCCGCCGTAAAGAAGGATCTTCTTCATAGTCCGTACTTGTCGATCTTTTTGTTTCTTTTATACAACACCACGCGTCGGCCGATGACCTGCACCGATTCGGCGCCGAGCGCCTGTGCGAGCTGTGCGGCCGCCTGCGCCGCTGTCAGCGGGCAGCTCTCCTGACAGCCGAGCTTGATGAGCTCGCGCGCGAGCAGCGCTTCGCCGACGCCCTTGACGACCGCGTCGTCGATGCCGTCTTTCCCGATATCATAGATGGTATCCAGTCCGTTCGCCGCCTTGCGCAGCGTTGCCCTGTCCTTGCTTGTGAGCATTGTCAACCTCTCATTTTTTTGATGTTTCGCAGCTTGAAAACCAGCTTGCGGACGCTGCGCCCGCGGTGGCTGACGGCGTTCTTTCCCGCCTCGCTGAGCTGCGCGAGGCTGTGGTTGCCGCGCAGCATGAAGACGGGGTCGTAGCCGAAGCCGCCCTCTCCGCGCCGCTCAAAGCCGATGTAGCCCTCGAGCACGCCGTCCGCGCGCACCGCGCTGCCGTCCGGCAGGATCGCCGTCGCGGCGGACACGAAGCGCGCCGTTCGCGCCTGCGCCGTCTTTCGGTCGGCGAGCGCGGCGAGCAGCTTATCCACCCCCGCCGCATAGTCGTGACCGCCCGCATACCGCGCCGTGTGCACGCCCGGCGCGCCGTCGAGCGCATCGACAAACCGCCCCGTGTCGTCCGCGAGCACGGGCCGACCGCCCGCCGCGTCGAAGACCGCCTTGGCCTTTATATAGGAGTTTTCCTCGACCGTCGCGCCGCTTTCCTCAGGATCGACATCGATGCCCGCCTGCGCAAGACTCATGCAGCCGAAGCCGGCGTTTGCGAGGATCGCGCGCATCTCCGCGAGCTTGTGCGCATTGTTGGTCGCCGCGATAAAGGTCGTTTTTTTCATCGTCCGCTTTTCCCTCCGAACAGCGCGTCGCAGAATTCCGCCGGGTCAAACCGATCGAGATCCTCGATCCCCTCGCCCACGCCGATATAACGAACGGGGATGCCGAGCTTCTCCTTGACGGAGATGACGCTGCCGCCCTTCGCCGTGCCGTCGAGCTTGGTGAGCACGATGCCGCTGACCGACGCCGCGTCCGCAAAGGCCGCCGCCTGATTGACGGCGTTCTGTCCTGTGACGGCGTCGAGCACGAGCAGCGTCTCGACCGACGCCTCCGGCGCCGCCTTCCCGATCGTCCGCGCCATGCGCGCGAGCTCCTCCATCAGATTTTTCTTGGTGTGCAGGCGACCCGCCGTGTCGGCGACGACGATATCCACGCCGCGCGCCCGCGCGCGGCTGACCGCGTCGAAAACAACGGCCGCCGGATCGTTCGCGCCCGTGACGATATCGACGCCGCTGCGCTGCGCCCAAATTTCGAGCTGCTCGACCGCCGCCGCGCGGAAGGTGTCCGCCGCCGCGAGCAGCACGCTCTTCCCCTCTTTTTTGTAGAGATTCGCGAGCTTGCCCGCCGTCGTCGTCTTGCCCGCCCCGTTGACGCCGATGAGCAGCACGACCGCAGGCTTTCCGGAGAGGTCGAGCGCACGGTCGGGTTCAAGCCGCGCGGCGCACAGCGCCTTGAGCGCGTCCACCGCCTCGTCCGCATTGAGAATGTGTCGCTTTGCGACCTCGGTGCGAAGCGCCTCCACGAGCGCGTCCGCCGTTGCGGCGCCCGCGTCCGCGAGGATGAGCCGTTCCTCCAGCTCCTCGTAAAAATCGTCCGTCAGCTTCTCACCGGACAGCCCGTAAGCGACGCTCTCGCGCGTTTTGCGCAGGCCCTCCGAAAGCTTTTCAAAAAATCCCATCTTTTATGCTCCGTCCGTCCGGCGACGCCGGCGGTGATTTATTTGCTGATGACCAGCTGCGCTTCCTCGACGCCGAGCTTCAGCACCTTGGAGACGCCCTCCTCCTGCATGGTGACGCCGTACAGGACGTCTGCCGCCTCCATCGTGCCGCGGCGGTGGGTGATGGCGATGATCTGCGTGCTGCCCGTCACGCGGCCGAGATAGCCCGCGAAGCGGTTGACATTGGACTCGTCCAGCGCGCTGTCGATCTCGTCGAGGATGCAGAAGGGCGACGGGTTGACCGCGAGAATGGAAAAGTACAGCGCAATGGCGACGAGCGCCTGTTCTCCGCCCGACAGAGCCGTGAGGTTCTTGATGACCTTTCCGGGCGGCTGCACGTCCAGCTCGATGCCGCTGCCCAGCACGTCGCTCTCGTCGGACAGCGACAGATTCGCGCTGCCCCCGCCGAACAGGTCGACGAACACCCGCCGGAAGTGGTTGTTGATCTCATTGAATTTTTCGGTGAAGATGACCTGCATCTCCGCTTCCAGCTCGCCGATGAGCTTGAGCAGCTCCGCCTTCGATTTCTCGACGTCCTCCACTTGCGCGCAGAGGAACTTATAGCGGCCGCTGACCTCCTCAAGCTCCTCGATCGCGCCGACGTTGACGTTGCCCAGCGACTTGATCTTTCCGCGCAGCGTCGATACCTGCTGACGCAGCTCGGTGACCGACTCAAACGGCACACACAGCGTCTCCGCCTCCGCGCGGGTCAGCTCGTACTCCTCCCACAGCCGCGCGATGGCGCGGTCGTACTCGGTCTGCAGCGCCTGCTTGCGCTCCTCGAGCCGGGCGGACTCCTTTCCGATATCCTCGCGCTGCCGCACGACCGCGTCGTACTGCGCGC
Organism: Oscillospiraceae bacterium; assembly: GCA_034927165.1. Classification (GTDB taxonomy): domain Bacteria; phylum Bacillota; class Clostridia; order Oscillospirales; family Ruminococcaceae; genus JAYFNU01. The sequence continues at coordinate 11,007 of JAYFQJ010000136.1, read as the reverse complement.
GCGTGTCGGTGATGTTCTTCTCGTTCTCCGTGCGCTTCGCGACGGCGGCGTCTATGTCGGCGCGCCGCTGCTGCGCTTGCGCGCGCAGCGCCTCAATGCTGTTTTTCTTCCCCGCAATCGCCGCGGCGCGGTCCTCGTTTTCGCGCGCGGTGCGCTCGATGGCGCCGTCGATGCTCGCCGTGCGGTCGAGCGCCCGGCTGCCGCGCTCCCCGAGCGACGCCACCGCCGCTTCGATGCTCTCGATGTCCTTTTGCAGCTCGACGCGCGCGATCTTTTTGTCGGACAAAAGCGCGCTGAGCTCCTCGCGGCGCTTGAGCAGCGCGCCGCCGTCCTCGCCCGCGTCGAGCAGCACCTGCAGCGTCGCGGCCTTCCCTGTGAGCGCCTCGGCAGACGCATCGTTTTGCGCGATCAGCGCCGTTTTTTCTTCAATGCCCGCACGGATTTTCTCAGCCTCCGCGGCGGCGGCGTCCAGCGAAGCGCGCATGGAAGCGAGCGCCTTCTCCTGCTGCGCGAGCGTCGTCTCAACACGCACGCGGTCCTCCGACAGCGTCAGGATATCGCTGTTGACCGCCTTCATCTGCGCGTCGAGCGAGGACAGCTCCCCGTCGAGCGCCTCGGCGTCCCGCAGCTCCTGTGCGCCGGACGCGCGCAGCTCTTTGATTCGGTTCTGCGCTTTTTCGATCTCATTTTTGCGGCTGAAAATGCCCGCCGAGCGGGAGGAAAAGCCGCCGGTATACGATCCGCCCGCGTTGATGACCTGTCCGTCCAGCGTCACGATGCGGTAGCGGTAACGCAGCTTGCGCGCGAGCGCGCTCGCCGCATTGAGATCCTCAGAGACGATGATCCTGCCCAGCAGATTGCTCACAATATTTTTGAAGCGGTCGTCCGTCTGCACGAGCGTGCTCGCGAGACCAACAATGCCCTCGCCGACCAACGCGCCCGCATCGTCAAAGCTCGACGGGCGAATGGTGTCGAGCGGCAGAAAGGTCGCGCGGCCCGCCTTCGTATCCTTCAAAAAGGCGATGGCCTGCTTGGCGCTGTTTTCGTCTTCGACAACGACGTTCTGCGTCGCCGCGCCGAGCGCCGTTTCAATAGCGAGCTCGCAGCCCTTTTGGATGGTGATGAGCGAGGCGACGGTGCCGATGACGCCGCGCAGGCTTCGCGCCGCGCCCGCCTCCATGACACGCCGCACGCTCGGCGCGAAGCCCTCCATCGACCGCTCCAGCTCCTGCAGCAGCGCTATCTTGTGGGTCAGCTCGCCGATCTCGGCGTCCCGCTTTTCGATCTTTTGCGCGAACTCCGCGCGCTTCGCCGCGCGCGTGTCCCGCTTCATGGTATACCCGGCCAGACGGTTGTCGCCCGCCTCGATGTCGCCGCGCAGCTTTTCGAGAAAGGCGTCGTTTCCCGCTTTTTCCTTTTCGAGCGCGTCGCAGTCCGCCTGCGCCGTGATGCAGTATTCCGCAAGCTGAGCCGCGCGCGCGTTCATGCTGTCGATGGTCGACTGCGCCGCGACCGACGCGACGCGCAGGTCCGTCGCCTGCGTCTGCAGCGCGGTCAGCTCCCGCAGCTCGTCCGCGCGCTTTTTATCGCTGCGCTCGCCGCTCTCGATGAGCGCGGACAGCTGCTGCCCCACATCGGCGATGGCGCGGCCGATCTCCTCGGTTTCCTCTTTTTTCGTGCCGATCAGCCGCTTCTTTTCGGCGATCTCGTCGGCGAGCGAATCCCCGTCGCCCGCGAGCGACGCGCGCTCCGCGCGCAGCGCCTCGATCTGCTGCGCGGCGTGCTCGACGTCGTTGTTCAGCACGGCGATGGCGCTCTCCGTTGCGGATATCTGCTCGTTGACGGACAGAATATCCGCGTTGCAGCGCTCGACGTCGGCGTTCATCCGATTGTTTTCCGTATAAATATTGTCGATCTGCGCGTTCATCGACACGAGCTGCTCCTGGATGCGGTCATAGTCCTGTCGTGCGACGGCGATCTTGTCGTCCTGCAAGCGCAGACTGTCCCGCGAGCGTTCGATGGTGTCGCAGTAATAGGTGATCTCAAGGCTCTTTTTTTCTTCCGACAGCGCGATAAATTTCTTCGCCTTTTCGCTCTGCTCCGTCAGCGGCCCGATGCGCCCCTCCAGCTCGTCGAGAATGTCCCGCAGCCGGGACAGGTTGTCCTCGGCGGCCTCCAGCCGATGCTGCGCCTCATTCTTGCGGAAGCGGTACTTGGCGATGCCGGACGCTTCCTCAAAGATCTCGCGCCGCTCATCGCTCTTCGCGTTGACGATCTCGGCGATGCGCCCCTGCCCGATAATGGAGTAGCCGTCGCGGCCGAGGCCGGTATCCATGAACGCCTCGCGCACGTCGCGCAGGCGCACCGTCGCGCCGTTGATGAGATATTCGCTGTCGCCGCTGCGGTAAAAGCGGCGGGTGACGACGTATTCGTCGCCGCCGTCCGCAATGCGTCCGTCCGCGTTGTCAAGGCACAGCGAGACCTGCGCAAAGCCCATAGGCTTTCGCAGCTGCGTCCCGCCGAAGATGACGTCCTCCATCTTGCCGCCGCGCAGCGACTTGGTGGACTGCTCGCCGAGCACCCAGCGGACGGCGTCGCTGATATTGCTCTTTCCGCTGCCGTTAGGCCCGACGATGCCGGTCATACCGCGCTCAAAGCCGAGGCGTATCTTGTCGGGAAACGATTTGAACCCCTGGATCTCGATATATTTCAGATGCAATGTGGGTTTCCTCTCATTATTTGAGATTTAAAAGCTTGACCGCGCCCGCCGGCACGCTCCCGTCGCCGCGCACCGCGACATCGACGCCGCGGGCGCGAAACCACGCGATATTTTCTCTCGTTTGTCCGATCGCGGCGCTCAGCGCGCGCGGGGCTACGAGCACACACGCCCGCTTCGGGTCTCCCGCTTCCCGCAGCAGCCGCTCCATTTTATCCCGCAGCACCCGCGCATAGCACAGCTCGCCGAACGCCGGATGAAACGGCCCCGCCGCGACGCTCTCCTGCAGCGGCGCGTCCGCGTGCAGACCGACCCGGATGACCTCAACGCCCGCGCGCTCGAACAGCGCCAGCAGCTGCGCCGTGATCCCGACCGCCGCCTCCACCGTGAGCGGCCGGTATTCTCCCTGCCGCCACAGCGCGCACAGCGCCGTGTTCTCCATGACGAGCGTCGGGTAGATGCGCACCGTATCCGGCCGCAGCGCGATGAATTCCCGCGCCGTCTGCAGCGCGCTTTGCTGCGCGTCCGTCTCGCCGTACATCCCGACCATCATCTGCAGCCCGAGCTGCCAACCGCCCCGCGCGCGGATGCGCGCGGCCGCGCTGCGCGCGTCGGCGGCCGTATGGCCGCGGCGGTTGGCGCACAGCACCGCGTCGTCCATGCTCTGCGCGCCGAGCTCGATGGCGCTCACATGATAGCTTGCGAGGATGTCGAGTATTTCATCCCCTACGGCGTCGGGCCGGGTGGACAAGCGCACGCCCTTCGCGCGTCCCGCGCGGATAAAGGGCTGTGCCGCCTCGAGCAGCGACAGCATATAGCCGCGCTCGATGGCGGTGAAGCTGCCGCCGAAAAAGGCGATCTCGGTATCTCCGCCCACGCCGGGCGCCGGCAGATACCGCTCGCACAGCGCCGTCACCTCCGCCGCGGCCGGGGCCTTCGACGCCCCCGTGATCTCGTTCTGATCGCAGAAAATGCAGCGCTGCGGGCATCCCTCGTGCGGCACGAAGATCGACAGATTTGCGTGCCGCTTCACAATCCCATCAGCTCCAGCGCTTCTTTTGCGGCGCTTTGCTCCGCCACCTTTTTGCTGTGGCCGGTGCCGGTGCCGATGACGTTGGAATTGAGGTGCACCTCGACCGTGAAGGACTTGTCGTGGTCGGGCCCGTCCTCCGACACGAGGACGTAGCGCACCTTTTCCTCCGGGTTGCGCTGGATGATCTCCTGCAGCTCGGTCTTGTAATCGCGCACGCTGTCGTGCTTTTTCAGCTCGCGTTTGACAAAACGCAGGATGAAAAAGCGCGCCGGCTCGATGCCGCCGTCGAGATAAACAGCGGCTATCAACGCCTCAAAACAATCCGCGAGAATAGACGCGCGGTCGGCGCCGCCGTTTTTTATCTCGCCCTTGCCGAGCTTGATGCTGTCGCCGAGCTTGATCTCGTGCGCAAATTTGGACAGCGCCGCCTCGCACACGAGGCTCGCGCGCAGCTTGGTCAGCTCGCCCTCCGGGCGCTTGGGGCGTCCGCCGAACAGATAGTCGCTCACGACCACCGACAGCACCGAGTCGCCGAGAAACTCCAGCCGCTCGTTGCATTCGATGCGCCCGAGACCGTGCTCGTTCGCGTAGCTCGAGTGGGTCAGCGCCTCGTCGAGCAGCGCATAGTCGCCGAATTCATAGCCGATCCTTTTTTCCAGTGGATTCATTCCGCAGCGACCGCCTTTTCTATTGCTTGTGTCACGCCCGAACGGCTCCAGTCTATGGCCTGCTTGACCGCGTTTTTGGTCGCCTCGGCGCTGCTGCTGCCGTGGGATTTCACCACCGGCTTCGTCAGACCGATGATGGGCGCGCCGCCGAGCTTCTCATAGTCCATGCTGTCCTTGAATTCGCGCAGCGCGGGCTTGAGCACCGCCGCCGCGAGCTTGGTCGTGAGATTTTTATAAAACACGCCCTTGAGTTTTTTCATCATCGCGCTGCCCATGCCCTCGATCGTCTTGAGGATCATGTTTCCGGTGAAGCCGTCCGCGACGACGACGTCCGCCGCGCCCAGCGGGATATCCCGCCCCTCTATGTTGCCGACAAAATTGATCGACGGATTCTTCGCGAGCAGCTTATAGGCTTCGATCTGCAGCTCGGTGCCCTTCGAGTCCTCCGCGCCGTTGTTCGCAAGGCCCACGCGCGGGCGTTCGATGCCCAGCACCCTCTGCATATAGATAGACCCGAGCGTCCCGAACTGGTCGAGCATTTCGGGGCGGCACTCGACATTCGCGCCGCAGTCCATCAGAATGTAATAGCCGCTGACGCTTGGTATGACCGCGCCGAACGCTGGGCGCTTGACGCCCTTGATGCGCTTGACGATGAGCGTTGCGCCCATGATGAGCGCCCCCGTTGGACCGGCGCTCACGAACGCGTCCGCCTCGCCGTCCGCGACCGCTTTCAGACCGACCGCCAGCGAGCTGTCCGCCGTGCCCTTGAGCACCAGCTTCGCGTCGTCGTGCATATCCATCACGCTGTTCGCGGGCAGCAGCTCGATATCGCCGATATCGAGCCCGTTGTCTTTCGCGCATTTCTCGATCTCCGCGACATTGCCGCACAGCGCGAGCTGCTCGCCAAAGCATTTCGCGGCGACAGCGCCCCGCAGGATCTCGAGCGGCGCGTTGTCCCCGCCGAATGCGTCAATCACGATCTTCATGCAAATATTCCTCCATCTCCCGCAGCGCCCGCTCGGCGAGCGCCGCATATCGTTCTTTTTTGTCCCGGATCGCCGCCGGCAGCGGCGGCAGAATGCCCATGTTCGCCCCCATGGGCTGAAAGTCCTTATTGGGCGCTGTAATGTAGCGAAGCAGCGCGCCGCACATGGTGTCTTCTCCGGGGATGCGCGCTGTTTCTCCGCGCAGCGCCGCGCCGAGAAAGCGCGCGGCGAGCTGTCCGCACGCGGCGCTCTCCATGTAGCCCTCAAAGCCGGAGAGCTGCCCCGCGATATAAATATGCGGCGCCGCTTTAAGGTTGAGCGTCGGCTGCAGCACGCGCGGCGCGTTGAGAAAGCTGTTGCGATGCATCACGCCGTACCGCGCGAATTCGGCGTTCTCAAGCCCCGGGATCATCGAGAAGACCCGCTTCTGCTCGCCGAATTTCAGGTTCGTCTGGAAGCCGACGAGGTTGTACATCGTGCCCGCGGCGTCCTCGCGCCGCAGCTGCACCGCCGCCCACGGCCGCCGTCCCGTCGCGGGGTCGGTAAGACCCACCGGCTTCATCGGGCCGAAGCGCGCCGCGTCGAGCCCACGCCTTGCCAGCTTCTCGATGGGCATACAGCCCTCGTAGACGGGATAATCCCCGTCCGCGCCGTGCAGCGGCGCCGTTTCGGCGTCCGCGAGCGCTTGCATGAAGACCTCGTAGCCCGGCTTGTCGAAAAAGCAGTTGAGATAATCGTCCCCGCCGCGGCCGTAGCGCGACGCGGCGCTCACCCGCTCCATGTCGATGCTGTCCGCCGTGACGATGGGCGCCGCGGCGTCGTAAAAGGACAGCGTCTCGTCCCCCGTCAGCGCCCGCAGTGCTTCGGCGAGCGCCCCGTCGGTCAGCGGCCCGGTCGCGACGACCGTCGGCGCATCCGCGTCGAGCGCCGTCTGCTCCCGCCGCAGCACCTCAATATTCGGGTGCCTTAGGATCCTTTCGGTCACGCCCTGCGTAAAACGACAGCGGTCGACGGCGAGCGCGCCGCCCGCGGGCACCGCGCAACCGTCCGCGACCGCGAGACACAGCGAATCCATTCTGCGCATCTCCGCTTTGAGCAGACCCGCCGCGCTGTCGACGCGCGACGCCTTGAGCGAGTTGGAGCACACGAGCTCCGCGAAGGTATCGAGCTTGTGGGCGGGCGAGCGCTTCTCCGGCTTCTGCTCGACGAGCGTCACGCGGACGCCCGCGTTCGCAAGCGCCCACGCCGCCTCGCAGCCCGCGAGCCCCGCGCCGATCACGCGCACGTTCATTTGTCCTCTTCCCTGCGGTAGCCGCAGCCTTCCTTCTGGCAATAGACGTACGGCGTTTTTCCCTTTTTCTTGAACAGGCTCGAGCCGCACTGCGGGCACTTCTCGGCGACCGGCTCGTCCCAGCTCATGAAGCCGCACTCCTTGCCCTTCTCGCACGCATAGAAAACGCGGCCCTTCTGGGAACGCCGCACGAGGATCTTTCCGCCGCATTTCGGGCAAAGGCCCGGCGTCTCGACGACGATCTTTTTTGTGTTGCGGCATTCCGGGAAGCCCGGGCAGGCGAGAAATTTCCCGTAGCGCCCGGTCTTGATGACCATTTTGCGTCCGCACAGCTCGCAGACGATGTCGGTCTCCTCCTCGGGCACCTTGAGCCGCTGCCCGTCGAGATTCTCCTCCGCTTTCTTGAGCGTCTTCGCAAAATCCTTGTAGAATTTATCGAGCGTCTTGACCCAGTCGGTCTTTCCCTCCTCGATCTTGTCAAGGTTTTTTTCCATGCCGGCGCTGAATTTTTCGTCGACGATGTTGGGGAACTGATCGATCATGAGGTCAGTCACAACGGTCCCGAGCGCCGTGGGCTTGAGCGATCGCTGCTCACGCTCGACGTAACCGCGATCGATGATCGTCGAGATGATCGGCGCGTAGGTGGACGGACGGCCGATGCCGTTCTCCTCGAGCGCCTTGATGAGCGTCGCCTCGCTGAAGCGCAGCGGCGGTTGGGTAAAGCGCTGGTTCGCCTTGATCTCTTTTTTTCGAAGCACGGTGGACAGCTCGAGCGGCGGCAGCTCCGCCGCCGATTCGCTTTTCTCGTCTGTTGCCGCCTCATAAAGCTTTGTAAAGCCGTCGAAGACAACGGTGTGCCCCGTCGCGCGGAAGATATACTCCCCCGCCTGCAGGTCGACGGTCATCGTATCGAGGACCTGGTCGCTCATGCGGCTCGCGACAAAGCGCTCCCAAATAAGCTTGTACAGCTTGTACTGGTCGGCCGTCAGCGACTCCTTCACCCGCGCGGGCGTCAGCGCGACGCTGGACGGGCGGATCGCCTCATGGGCGTCCTGCACCGTCGACGCGCTCTTGCGCTTGTAGGTGCGCTGGGTGCGGCAGACATATTTTTCACCGAATTCGCCGACGATGTGCTCGTTCGCCTCGGCGACGGCGTCGTCTGAAACGCGCAGCGAGTCGGTACGCATATAGGTGATGAGACCGACGCTGCCCATATCCTCAATGTCGACGCCCTCGTACAGCTCCTGCGCCGCGCGCATGGTGCGCCGCGCGGTAAAGCCGAGTCGGCGGGAGGCGTCCTGCTGCAGCGTCGAGGTGATGAAGGGCGGCTCCGGCACGCGCCTGCGCACACCCTTTTTAATATCTTTAACGGAAAACTCCGCCGTTTCGAGCGCCGCGAGCACGGCGTCCGCCTGCTCCTTGTTCTCGAGCTTGAAGGCGTCCGGCTCGACCCCCTGCTTTGTGCGCAGCCGCGCCGTGAAGGTCTTGCTCATGCCGGACGGGCGCAGCACCGCGTCGATGGTCCAGAACTCCTGCGGCACAAACGCCTCTATAGCGCGCTCGCGGTCGACGATGAGGCGCACCGCGACCGACTGCACGCGCCCCGCGGACAGTCCGCGGCGCACCTTTCGCCACAAAAAGGGCGACAGCTTGTAGCCGACGATGCGATCGAGGATGCGGCGCGCCTGCTGGGAATCGACAAGGTCAAGGTCGATGCTGCGCGGCGCATCCATGCCCGCGCGCACGCCCTTCTGCGTTATCTCGCCGAAGGTTACGCGATTTTTCTCCTCAAGCGGCAGCTTGAGCAGATGCGCGAGATGCCATGAGATCGCTTCCCCCTCGCGGTCCGGGTCGGTGGCGAGATAGACGAAATCGCTCTTCTTCGCCGCGTCCTGCAGCTCCTTTATGAGCTTCTCCTTCCCGCTGATATTGAGATACTGCGGGCGAAAATCCTTATCGACGTTGACGCCCAGCGAGTTCTTCGGCAGATCCCGCACATGGCCCATGGAGGCCATGACCTCGTAGTCCTTGCCGAGATACTTTTTGATTGTTTTCGCCTTCGCGGGCGATTCGACGATCACGAGTTTTGACATATCTTCACCTTGTGTTATATAGTGTGGGTCGCTTTGTATTTCGCGCCCGGCAGCGGCTCGACCGCACCGTCCATTTCAAGCTCCGTCAGCGCCGCGAACAGCTCGTGCGCGGGCAGCTCGACGGCGTCGAGCAGCTCGTCCGCCGTACACTCCTGCGCGCCCAGCGCGCGGAGGATCTTTTTTTGGAGGTCCGTGAGATTCGGCGCGGGCGTGAGCTGCGCGTGCTCGGCCGGCAGCGGCAGGCCGAACGCGTCCAGCACGTCCTTCGCGCAGGTCACGGGCGACGCGCCGAGCTTGATGAGATGATTGGTTCCGGCGCTCGTCTCGGAAAAGATGCTGCCCGGCACGGCGAACACCTCGCGGCCGTCGTCGAGCGCCCAGCTCGCGGTGATCATGGTGCCGCTCTTTTTCGCGGCTTCAAAGATGATCACGCCGCGCGACAACCCGGAAATGATCCGGTTGCGCTGCGGGAACATCCCCCGGTGGGACGGCGTCCCGGGCGGGTATTCGCTGACGACCGCGCCGCTGCATTCGATCTCGGCGCGCAGCGCGGCGTTCTGCGCCGGGTAGGTCCTGTCTATGGCGGTGCCGAGCACGGCGACCGTCCTTTTGCCCGCGTCGAGCGCCGCGCGGTGTACCTGCGTATCGCACCCCGCAGCAAGCCCGCTGACGAGCAGCAGGCCCGCCCCGGCGAGCGGCGTGCAGATGCGTCGCACGGCGTCCCGGCCGTAGGCAGAGGCGCTGCGCGAGCCGACGCCCGCGACCGCGTTGCCGCCGAGCGCGTCCGCATCCCCCGTGCAGTACAGCACGGCGGGCGGCACGCGGGTCAGACGCAGCTGCTGCGGGTAACGCTCGTCCGCATAGGTGAGTATCCGTATCCCCTGCTCGTCGCACCGCTCAAGGATGCGCCGGCAGTCGTCCAGGGATGTTGTGCGGGCATTTTTGCACTCAAGCGGTGTGAGCAGCTTTTGCAGCTCGGTCGAATTGCGGCGCTCATAGAGCGCGCCGATGTAATCGTAGGTGCGCAGCAGGTCGATATACTTTGCGTTGCACGCGCCGAGCACCTCGGCGAGCCAGATCCACAGCGGCCGTTTATCTTCCATCGCGCAGCTCCCACATGGCTATAGCTGCCGCGGCGCCCGCGTTGAGGCTCTCCACGTCGCCCGTGATGGGAATGACCGCGCAAGCGCCGCACGCGTTGATAATATCCGATGAGAGGCCGCGCCCTTCGTTGCCGATGAACAGCGCAAGCCTGCCTGCTGTATCGACCGCCGTCACGGGGCGCGCGTCCTCCCGCAGCGCCGTCGCAACGCACAGAACGCCCTCCTCTGAGAGAAAACGCGCGAACGCGGCGCCGTCGGCGAAAATCGTTCTTTTCACGGCAAAGGCGGCCCCCATGGAGGCGCGCAGCGCTTTCGGAGAAAAGAGATCCGCGCAGTCGTCCGACAGCGCGACGCCGGCATAGCCGAGCGCCGCCGCGGTTCGCACCGCGGCACCGACGTTCGCCGGGTCCTGCACGGAGCACAGCGCGAGGATGCGCCGGCCGGCGGCGAGCTCTCCGGGCGCGGCCGCCTGCGGCAAGCGCGCGACGCCGACCACGCCCTGCGGCGTGCGCAGCGGATCGATCCGCTCGAGCACCGGCTCGCTGACAAGCGTCATGTCCTCCACGCCGAGCGCTGCGATCTCCCGCGCGTACTTTTTGAGCGCATTGTCCGTCACATACAGCGCGGTAAGCTGCGTGCGGCGCGCCGCTTCGGCGCACAGCTTGATCCCGTGCACGACGCACAGGCCCTGCGCACGCCGCAGCGCGGCGTCCGCGCACAGCGCGGCCACACGCCGGATCGTTTCATTTGTGCGGCTGCTGATCTCGTTCACAGTGCTCCTGTCCCCGCGCTGCTGCGGCTATTTGTGTATTTTCTTAATATTATAATAGGCGCGCCGCGCTGTGCGGCCGCGCCGGGGCGGAAACGCGGATGAATAGCGAAAAGCCCGCGCGCGCATTTAAATGCGCGCCCGGGCGTATATTACGTTTCTTAAAGAGCTGCCTTGGCCTGATCCGTGACGGCGGTGAACGCCGCGGGATCGTTGATCGCCATCTCGGAGAGCATCTTGCGGTTGAGACCGACGCCCGCCTTCTTGAGGCCGTTCATCAGTGTGCTGTAGTTCATGCCGTTCATCTTGGCGCCGGCGGAGATGCGGGTGATCCAGAGTCTTCTGAAA
>JAYFQJ010000071.1:0-7630 GCA_034927165.1 Oscillospiraceae bacterium | reverse complement strand
GACCAAGGGTTTCAATACACTTCACAAGGATATTTTACCCTAACTAAAAAATACGGCATTACGCCGTCCATGTCAAGACGAGCAAATCCCTATGACAATGCTATGGCTGAAAATTTCTTCTCAATGCTCAAAACAGAATGCGTTTATCCCTGCAAGCCACAGACCATTTCTGACGCTAAACTTCTCATTGATGATTACATCGACTATTTCAACAACGAGCGTATTTGTTTGAAAACCAAGCTGACACCGCTCGAAAAACGATGCCAGCTTGCGTAATCTTTAGATATTCTGCGATAAACCCTTTTATTCCTGTCCGTTTATATTGGAACAGTTCAGATCGTCGGCGCCCTTTTGAGTGAGCTCAGATTTTGTTGTCGCTGCCGAGAACGCAGGTGATCTTGTGCGCGACCATCTGCTTGATGGCCTCGCGCGCCGGCTTCAGATACTGGCGCGGATCGAAATCGGCGGGGTGCTCCGCAAAGTATTTGCGGATGGTCGCGGTCATCGCAAGACGCAAGTCGGAGTCGATGTTGATCTTGCAGACGGCCATCTTCGCCGCCTCGCGCAGCATATCCTCCGGCACGCCGATGGCGTCCGGCATATTGCCGCCGTACTGGTTGATTTCCTGTACGAACTCGGGGATGACGGAGGAGGCACCGTGCAGCACGATGGGGAAGCCGGGCAGACGCTTTTCGACCTCCTTGAGGATGTCAAAACGCAGCTGCGGCTTGGTGCCGGGCTTGAACTTATATGCGCCGTGGCTTGTGCCGATGGCGATGGCGAGGGAATCGACGCCGGTCTTGGTGACAAATTCCTCGACTTCTTCCGGGCGGGTGTAGGAGGAATCCTCCGCGGAGACATTGACCGCGTCCTCGACGCCCGCGAGACGGCCGAGCTCGCCTTCGACGACTACGCCGTGCGCGTGCGCATACTCGACGACCTGCTTCGTCAGCGCGATGTTATCCTCAAAGGAATGATGGCTGCCGTCGATCATGACGGAGCTGAAGCCGCCGTCGATGCAGCTCTTGCACAGCTCAAAGGTATCGCCGTGGTCGAGATGCAGCGCGATGGGCAGGTCCGTGTCCTCGAGCGCCGCCTCCACAAGCTTCACGAGGTATACGTGCTTCGCGTATTTGCGCGCGCCGGAGGAGACCTGCAGGATGAGCGGGGAGCGCAGCTCGGCGGCCGCCTCGGTGATCCCCTGGATGATCTCCATGTTGTTGACGTTGAACGCGCCGATGGCGTAGCCGCCCTCGTATGCCTTCTTGAACATTTCGGTTGTTGTTACCAGTGGCATAATGCTATTCTCCTGTTCTTAATATATTACACTCCTATTTTAAGCGTGTATGATCCGAAAATCAAGTGAATTCACAAATCCGCGTTGCATTGCGGCTGCCGCTTTGATATATTATGAATGTATAAAGAAATTATCGGCGAAGCGTCTGGAAAGGAAGGGTAGATATGGAGTTTTTAAAGGGAGCGTGTCTTGTAGGGCAGTCGGGAGGGCCGACGGCCGTGATCAATGCGAGTATCTGCGGCGCGGTGGAAACGGCGCGCAAGCATCCGGCGATCACGCGCGTGTTCGGCGCGATCAACGGGATCGAGGGCGTTTTGAACGACGCGCTGTTTGATTTTGCCCATGAGGATGAGCGGGAGATCGCGTTGCTGCCCAACACGCCGTCGGCGGCGCTCGGCTCCTGCCGCTACAAGCTCAAGGACAGCGGGGCGGACGATACGGATTACCGCCGCATCCTCGAGGTCTTCCAAAAACACGATATCCGCTATTTCTTTTATAATGGCGGAAACGACTCGATGGACACCTGCAATAAAATATCGAAATATATGCAGAGTGCCGGCTACACCTGCCGCATCATCGGCATTCCGAAGACGATTGATAACGATCTCGCCGCGACCGATCATTGCCCGGGCTACGGCAGCGCGGCGAAATACATCGCGACGTCCGTGTGCGAGGTCTCGCTCGACAGCAAGGCCTATACCAAGGGCTCTGTCATAATTTTTGAGATTATGGGTCGAAACGCGGGCTGGCTAGCGGCGGCGGCGGCGCTCGCGGGCGTCACCGGCGAGGGACCCGATCTCGTGTATCTGCCCGAGCGGCCGTTCGACATCGACAGCTTTGTCGAGGACGTCCGGGAGATATTCGAGCGCAAGAACAGCTGTATCGTCGCGGTCAGCGAGGGCGTGCGGGACGCGGACGGTCGCTTTATCTCGGAATACGGAAGCACGCTCGCAAACAGCAAGGACGCCTTCGGCCACAGCCAGATGGGCGGTCTCGCGTCGACGCTCGTGCGCTTCGTCAAGGAGGCGACGGGCTACAAGACGCGCGGCATCGAGTTGTCGCTGCTGCAGCGGTGCGCCGCGCACAGCGCCTCAAAAACAGACGTTGTGGAGGCGTATATGGCGGGTGCGGCCGCCGTTGCAAACGCCGTAGCAGGGGCCAGCGACAAGATGGTCGCGTTTGAGCGCGCACCGGGTGAAAAATACGTATGTAACGCGGTGCTCATGCCGCTGTCCGACGTGGCAAACGCCGAAAAGACAGTGCCGGACAAATGGATCAACGAAAAGGGCAACGGGATGACGCAGGCGTTCATCGATTACGCGCTTCCGCTCATAGAAGGCGAGCCGGACCGCGTCTACGAAAACGGTCTTCCGCGGTTTGCGCGGCTGAAGAAAACGCCTGTTCGGGAATAAAACGCGGCGGAGGAAAAACGTATGCGCAGACAGGACAGGGAGGTCACGGACGGCGCGCGGATCGATTCGATCATTGAATCCTGTGATTGCTGCCGACTTGGTCTGTTTGACGGCACGCGTGCGTATATCGTACCGCTAAGCTTTCTGTTTCGGTATGAAAACGGCGCGCGGGTGCTGTATTTTCACTGCGCACTCGAGGGAAAAAAGCTGACGCTCGCGCGGGAGCGTCCGGCGGTCTGCTTTGAGATGGACACGGCCCACCGTTTTGTCGCAGGCAGCGGGCCGATGGACAACACTATGCTGTACCAGTGTGTCATGGGAGAGGGAAGCATTGGCGTCGTAGAATCCGTGTCAGATAAACGCAGCCGCATCGGCGAGCTGATCGCCCGCTACCGCCGCAAGGCGGACCCCGCCTTCTTTTCGCCGCCGGCGGACGGCGTCACGGTGCTGCGCCTTGCGGTCGAACGCATTTCCTGCAAGGAGAACAGGGCGGCGAGATAGGAGAAATATGTGCACGAGATTTGTCTGCAACGCGCAGGATACGATAACCGGATTCAACTTTGACATAGATCTGTCCGTATGGGACCATACGATCCTAAAGGAAAAGGATCGCTTCTGTATCGGCATAAAAAGGCCGGACGGTCTGTATCACGGCTATCACGGCGTCCATGCGTGCGGCAACGTGGGTACGCTGCTGTATGTGCACGGCAATGCGGCGGGGATGCATCCCTGCCGCGCGGATTGCTGTACGGTCGCGGAGCTGACGGAGGCCTTCATAAAGAACGAGCTGTCCTTTGACGAGGCGCTGAGAACGGTCCAGGAGAAAAAGATCGTTTACGCTGTGGACGCGACGATGCAGTCGATGCTGTCCGACAAAACAGGACGCGTGCTGATCATAGAGCCGGGGATCGGCTGGCGCGCGGAAAGAAACCGCTGTTCGCTGATAACGAATTATTCTCTTTTGCAGCCGGAAAGCACGCGCCCCTATATCGTCCCCGGGGACGATCGCTTTGAGCGCGCGCAGCAACTGCTCCGCGAGGTACAGGGCGATTTCACGACGGCGGACGCTTTTTCCGTGCTGCGCGGCACGCTGCAGCGCGGCTTGTGGGCGACGCGCGTTTCCTTTGTCTATTCCGTTAAAGAGCGGTGCGTATATTACGCGCGCAGCGGCGACCTGGAGCAAGTGGAAACCCACGCGTTTTCATGATCCGTCCGCAGCGGATAGCAGGGGGCCCGCCGGATTTTTAGCCGGCGGGCTTTCGCAACGGTATCTGTGCCGCGCCGGAAAAGAACGATCGAATTTGACAGGAGAGAACAATGATAAGCATTGAAGATTTCAACAAGATAGAAATGTGTGCGGGGACGGTGCTGGATGCCTGCGAAAACAAAAAATCCCGGAATCCCTCTTATGCCGTGACGATCGATTTCGGTGAGACGATCGGCGTAAAAAAGTCGTCTGCGCAAATAACCGCGCTTTATGCGCCGCAGGATCTCATCGGTCAGCAGGTTATCTGCTGCGTGAACCTTGCGCCGCTCCACATCGGCTCTGTAAAAAGCGAGGTCCGCATCCTCGGCACAGAGTCCGCACAGGGAGTCGTATTGCTTCGGACGGCGGAGAAAGTTCAAAACGGGGACAGGGTGTTTTGAGCGTCGCTCCAAATGCCGCGCGCCCCGCAGCTTGCGGCGCGCAGGAGATCATGCTACTATGGAAAAAATGATTCCGGAGGCCGCCGTGAAAGCAGCAGTCGTCGGCGCGGGCGCGTGGGGAACGGCGCTCGCGCTTGTATTAAATAGAAATAAGATCAAGACGTCCCTGTGGTCGCACAACGCCGCGGACACGCAGCGGATGATGCAGACGCGCGAAAATCCGCGTCTGCCGGGCGTTATGCTGCCGGAATCGATCCGGCCGACGACCGACCTCGCCTGTGTGCGGGAGTGCGCCGTCGTCGTCGCGGCGGTGCCTTCCTTCGCAATGCGCGAAACGGCGGCAAAGCTTGCGCCACTGCTGTCTCCGGGCACGGTCCTCATCAGCGCGGCGAAGGGCATTGAGGACGGAACGGGCAAGCGCATGAGCGAGCTTTTGGGCGAGCAGACGGGCGCGCCGATCGCGGTGCTCTCCGGCCCCTCGCACGCGGAGGAGGTGTCGCGCGGCATTCCGACGGGCGTCGTCGCCGCAAGCGAGTTTAAAGAGGCGGCGGAGCTTGCGCAGAGCCTGTTTATGAACGACAGCTTTCGCGTTTACACGAGCCCGGACGTCGTCGGCGTGGAGCTCGGCGCGGCACACAAGAACATCATCGCGCTGTGCGCGGGCATCAGCGACGGCCTCGGCAACGGAGACAACGCGAAGGCTCTGCTGATGACGCGCGGACTTGAGGAGACGGCGCGGCTGGGGCTGCGTCTGGGCGCACGAAGGGAGACCTTCGCGGGTCTTGCGGGCATGGGCGACCTGATCGTGACGTGTACCTCCATGCATTCCCGGAACCGCCGCGCGGGCATTCTTATCGGGCAGGGCGTCGATGTGGAAGCGGCGCTGAAGGAGATCGGCGCGGTCGTCGAGGGCTACTATGCCGTGCGCGCGGCGGTACAGCTCGCAGATCGGTTCCGGATGGAGATGCCCATCACCCGCGCAGCCTATGCGATCCTTTACGGCGGCGCGCAGCCGGTGACGGTCATTCAGCAGCTCATGCGCCGCAGCGGAAAGAGCGAGCTTGAATATGCAGAGTGGGCGAGATAAGGACCCGCTGACGCGGCGTTTCTATTGACAAAGAAAGTCGCTGCATATAGAATTATTATTATAAAAATTGGTGGCATACGGCGGCTGCGCGTCCCGGTGTGTTCGCACATTGGGATGTTTTATTACCGCCCGGCAGAGGAAGGGACACACGCTATGAAGGAACTCGACAAACAATATAATCCCAAGGCGGTCGAGGACAGGATTTACAAGGAATGGATCGACGGCAACTATTTTCACGCTGTTCCGGACGCGAATAAAAAACCGTATACCATTGTGATCCCGCCCCCCAACATTACGGGTCAGCTTCATATGGGCCACGCGCTCGACGAGACGCTGCAGGATATCCTCATCCGCACGCGCCGGATGCAGGGCTACAGCGCGCTGTGGCTGCCCGGCACTGACCACGCCTCTATCGCGACGGAGGCGCGCATCGTCGCCGCCATGAAGCAGGAGGGCCTCACCAAGGAGGACATCGGGCGCGAGGCGTTTCTCGAGCGCGCGTGGAAGTGGAAGGAGCGCTTCGGCGGCCGCATCGTCGAGCAGCTCAAAAAGCTGGGCTCGTCCTGCGACTGGGAGCGCGAGCGCTTTACGATGGACGAGGGCTGCAGCAAGGCGGTACGCGAGGTCTTCGTCAATCTCTATAACAAGGGGCTCATCTATCACGGGGAGCGCATCATCAACGGGTGCCCCGTCTGCGGCACGTCGATCTCCGACGCGGAGGTCGAGTACGAGGAAAAAGAGGGCAGCTTCTGGCACCTGCGCTATCCGTTGTCGGACGGCAGCGGCTGGCTTGAGCTTGCGACAACGCGCCCGGAGACGCTGTTGGGCGATACCGCTGTGGCGGTCAACCCGCAGGACGCGCGCTATACGAAATATGTCGGAAAGACCGTCATCCTGCCGCTGGTCAATAAAGAGATCCCGGTCGTGGCGGACAGCTATGTCGAGATGGACTTCGGCACCGGCGTCGTAAAGATCACGCCCGCGCACGACCCCAACGACTTTGAAGTCGGCAAGCGCCATGATCTTCCCATCGTCAACGTCATGAACGACGACGCGACCATCAATGAGAACGGCGGAAAATACGCCGGTATGACGCGGGACGAGGCGCGCAAGGCGATCGTCGCGGATCTCGAGGCCGGCGGGTATCTCGTCAAGGTGGAGCCGCTCGTGCACAACGTTGGCGCCTGCTACCGCTGCGGCACGACGGTCGAGCCGCGCTTGTCGAAGCAGTGGTTCGTCAAAATGGAACCGCTCGCAAAGCCCGCGATCGAGGCGGTGGAGAAGGGCGACATCAAATTTGTCCCCGAGCGCTTCGACAAGACCTACTTCAACTGGATGAACAACATCCGCGACTGGTGCATCTCTCGCCAGCTTTGGTGGGGTCACCGCATACCCGCGTATTACTGCGACGCGTGCGGAGAGGTCGTCGTGTCGAAGGAAACGCCGGACAAATGCCCGAAATGCGGCGGAAAGCTGCGCCAGGACGAGGACACGCTCGACACCTGGTTCTCCTCCGCGCTGTGGCCGTTCTCCACGCTCGGCTGGCCGGACAAAACGCCGGAGCTTGAGTATTTTTATCCGACCAGCACGCTGGTCACCGCCTACGATATCATCTTCTTCTGGGTCGCGCGCATGATCTTCTCCGGTCTTGAGCATATGGGAGAAAAGCCCTTCGACACCGTCTTCATCCACGGCATCGTCCGCGATGAGCAGGGGCGCAAAATGTCCAAGTCGCTCGGCAACGGCATCGACCCGCTCGTCGTCATTGACGAATACGGCGCGGATGCGCTGCGCTTCATGCTTGCAAACGGCACGAGTCCCGGAAACGATATGCGCTATTCGGACGAGAAGGTCAGAGCGGCGCGCAACTTCTGCAACAAGCTGTGGAACGCGGCCCGGTTTATCCTTATGAACGATGTGAGCGCTGTCGAGCCGGACAAGCTGCCGGAGAAGCTCAGCATGGAGGACAAGTGGCTGCTCAGTAAGCTCAACACGCTGGTTAAAGAGGTCACCGACAACATCGACAGGTTTGAGCTCGGCGTCGCTGCGGGAAAGATCTACGATTTCACATGGGACGTGTTCTGCGACTGGTATATCGAGATCGCGAAGCTCAGCCTCAACGGTGCGGATGAAGCGCGCAGGACAGACTGCAAGCAGGTGCTCGTCTACGCGATGACGGCGATTTTG
>JAYFQJ010000036.1:0-15629 GCA_034927165.1 Oscillospiraceae bacterium | reverse complement strand
GGGACGGCGTCCTGCCCCGATATGACGCTGCTGCGCCGGCGGCTCAATTCGCTCTACGGGGCGAGCATGACGGCTTCCTATACCTGCGCCGGGTTCTCGCGCGTGATCGACGGCTGCATCGAGGGCGTCGACGACGCGCTCGTCAGGGAGCCGTCGCTGTCCGCGCAGCGGGAGGCGCTGCTCACCGAGCTGCTGCTGCGTCCGGCGCTGTCGGACGGTGCCTTTAACAAGGAATGGCTGGATATCGAGCGGGAAAAGCTGCGGGACGATATCCGCTCCATCATCAACGACAAGCGCGATTACTGTATGTATCTGCTGGCCGACAGCTTTTATAAGGATGCGCGCCGACTGCCGACGGACGGCTATGAGGAGGATCTCGACGCCATCACGCCGCAGGGTCTGTACGAGGATTATCTCGCCTTTCTCAGGCAGTGCAATGTAGAGATCATCTACGTCGGGCAAAAGAAGGACGGTCTGAGCGACCGCCTTGCCGCGGCGTTCGATTTTTCCGGCCGCGGGCCGGCTGCGGCGCAGCCGCTGCTGCCCGTCGCCGCGTGCGACGAGCAGAAGATCGAACGCCGGATGGCGGTCGAGCAGGACAAGCTCGCGCTCGCGTTCACGACCGGCGAGCTGCTCGACGAGCGGGGTTTTGCCGCGCTGCGGCTCGCGAGCGCGCTGCTGGGCGGCAGCGCGACGTCGCGCCTTTTTGTCAACGTGCGGGAAAAGCTGAGCCTTTGCTATTACGCCGCTTCGCGCGTCAGCTACCGCTCGGGCGGCGGGCTGTTCATCGACTGCGGCATCGAGCACCAAAACGTCCCGAAGGCACGGGAAGCGATCCTGCGGGAGCTGGCGGCACTCGCGCAGGACGGGCCCACCGAGCGGGAGCTGACCGAGATCAAGCTGCTGTTCGAGAATATCCTCGGCGCGGCGGCCGACACGAGCGGCGGGCTCGAGGGCTATTGCTACAATTCCATTGTGCGCAGCGGCCGGCTCATTCTCCCGCGGGAGGAGCTGGAGCTGCTGCGGGATATCAGCGCGCGGGAGATTACGCAGGTGCTGCGCAAGCTGCACCTCAACGCCTCCTGTCTGCTTGAAAAGGAGGCGTAGAAGATGCAGTGCAAAGAGATAAAGGATGAGACGCTCGGCGAGCGCTACTATGAATACCACATGGAAAACGGGCTGACGGTGCTGGTTTGCCCGAAGCCGGAGAAGAGCGGCTGCTTCGCAATGCTCGGCGCAAGGATCGGCTCGGCGACGGGCGACTTCCTGCTCGGCGGACAGAGGGTCACGGTGCCCGCGGGCGTCGCGCATTTTCTGGAGCACAAGCTTTTTGAAAGCGAGCAGGGAGACGCGTTCACGCTGTTCGCGAAGACCGGCGCGAACGCGAATGCCTACACATCGTACGACCGCACCTGCTATTTGTTCGGCGCGTCCGTCAATGTGCTCGATTCGCTCGCTATACTCGTGGATTTCGTCAGTCACCCCCATTTCACCGCCGCGACCGTGCAAAAGGAGCAGGGGATCATCGGGCAGGAGATCAAGATGTACGACGACAGCGCCGAGTGGGTGCTGTATACGTCGGTGCTGCGCAGCCTTTATAAGGAGCTGCCGCTGCGCGAAGACATCGCGGGCACGGTGGAGACCATCGCGCAGATCACGCCGCAGACGCTGTACGACTGCTATGACGCGTTTTACCGCCCCGCCAACATGGTGCTGAGCGTATGCGGCAATGTGCGCCCGGAGGAGGTCGCCGCCGTCTGCGAAAAGGGATATGCCGGCGTTTCCTTCGGAACAAAGCCGGTCGAACGGCTGTCCTATGACGAGCCGGACGCGATCGCAGACGGCGGCTCCACGCGGCGCATGAGTATTTTTGAAAAGCAGTTCTGTCTGGGCTTTAAAGAGATCCCTTATGCCGGGCCGGACAAGCTGCGGCGAGAGCTCGCGGGCAAGATCACGCTCGATCTTATTGCGGGCGAGACGAGCCCGCTGTACAGGGAGCTGTACGACAGGGGGCTCATCAACGACACGTTCGAGCTCAGCGATCTCGCCGACGACGACTATCTTTGCTATACGTTTTCCGGCGAATCGAGGGATCCGTCTTATATCGCCGACCGAATCAAAGCGGAGATAGACCGCGTGCGGCGCGCAGGCGTCGACCGGGAGCGGTTCGAGGAGATGAAGCGGACGGCGCTGGGCAGCGTCGTGTGCGGCTTCGACAGCGTGGAGACGGTCGCGACCAATCTGCTGTATTATCATTTCCGCGGCGGCGCGTTGTTTGACGCGGTCGCCGCCGCGCGGGCGGTCACGGCGGAGGACTGCGATACGCTTTTGCAGTCTGTTCTGCGCGCGGATAAATGTGCGCTCGCCGTTGCGCAACCGCAGTAAGGAGGAGATCATATGAGTACAATCGTTTCTTTTCCGGGCCTCGGGCTGGAGCTCCCGGTCAGCCGCGTCGCTTTTTCCATAGGGGGATTCGACGTTTATTGGTACGGCGTCGTGATCGCGGCCGGCCTTGCGCTCGGCATGCTTTATGCGCTCAAAAGGTCCAAGACCTTCGGCGTGGATCCGGACAAGCTGATGGATCTCATCATCGTCGGCGTTATTTTCGGCGTGCTTGGCGCGCGCGTCTATTACATCGTTTTTTCCACGCCCGGGAGCTTTACGACCCTTGCGCAGATGATCGACATCCGCGACGGCGGGCTGGGCTTTTACGGCGCGGTGATCGGCGCGTTCGCCGCCGTCGGCGTGGCCTGCCGCATCAAAAAGGTGAAGATACTGCCGGTGCTCGACATCGGTTCCATCGGCTTTCTCATCGGGCAGGGCATAGGGCGTTGGGGGAATTTTTTCAATCAGGAGGCGTTCGGCTGCAACACGACGCTGCCGTGGGGCATGACGAGCGAGACGGTGCAGCGTTACTTGCAGTCGCATCTGTCCTCGCTGCAGGCGCAGGGGATGACCGTCGACCCCATGCTGCCGGTGCATCCGACGTTTTTGTATGAATCGCTGTGGTGTATCCTCGGCTTTTTCCTGCTGAACGCGTATGTCAAGCACCGCCGCTTTGACGGGGAGCTCTGTCTGATGTTTTTCGCGTGGAATGGCGCGAACCGCGCGATCGTGGAGGGCCTGCGCACCGACAGCCTGTATCTCGGCGGCGTGCGCATCTCGCAGCTCCTCGCCGCCGTAGGGACCGTTCTCGCGATCGCCGCGATCCTTTGGATCCGCGGCAGGATCAAAAAGGCGCCCGGCAGCATCGTGCCCTGGGCGCAAACGGACGCGTGGGCGCAGGAGCTTGCGGCTGTTGAAGCGCGGGAGGCCGCCGGGAAAAAGAGCGGAAAGACCGCGCCGGAGGCCGGCAAAACGGATGCACCGCAGGGAAACGCGGAAAACACGCCCGGCGACGGGGAGGGGGATATCCTGTAACGCAAACAGGCCCGCCCTTCGGCGCGCCCTGAAAGTATATAATAAGAACGCTCCCGAATGCGGCGGAAAGCGCGGTCTGTCGACCGCACGGCGCCGGGGGGCGTTCTGCTTTTTTTCGCTCGGAGGAACCGTTCAAACGCGCTGTTTCGTCTGCGCGTGCGGCACGTCGAGGACGCGCTCGGCGGTGCGCGCGATTATGGTTGGCGCAGCGCCGTCAATTGCCGAGCGCGCGGCTCTCCATCTCCGCTATTTTCCGGTCGATATCCCACCGGCTGGCGAGAAACAGAAGAACGAGGCTCAGCAGCGCGGGCACCCACCAGTAGAGAGCGATAAAAGCGATGGTCGCTGATTCGGGCTGAGAGGCAGCGCCGGTGACATAGCCGCTGAAGGCGAGCGCCCACAGCACGACCGCCGTTCCGAGCCCTGAGCCTATCTTGCAGCCGAAGCTGTTTGCCGACGCGGCGAGGCCTTCGATGCGCAGGCCGTCCTTGAGCTGGATGTATGATACGATATCCGGCGCGAGAGTGAACAACTGGCACATGACCGTCGCCGAGCCCAGCCCCTTGATCATGACGCCCGCGAAGCCCGCGGCGAACGAATAGGGGAAGATCGAGCCGATGATGTTGCCCAGAGCGACGCAGCTCACGGCGCACATCATGGTCCGGCGCTTTCCGATCCTTTTTACGAGGAAGGGCGTGAACAGAAGCCCCACGACCATCGTGAGGCCGGGGACGGAGCCGAAGATCGAAAAGATGTTGACGTTGCCCAGAACAAACTCCGCATAGTACTTGCCGGAGGCCGTCACCGAAAGGCTCAGGTAGTAGTTTATGAGGAACATGAGCGCGGCTATGTAAAAGTACTTTGCGGACAGCAGCGCCTTCAGCCCCCGGCGGATGGTCCCCTTCGGCATTCTGTCGCGGCTGACGGGGGCGATCTCGTCCTTTTCCCGTATCGTAAAGAAGCAGACGGCCTCGGCGGTCATCGCGAACAGCGCGAGCACGGCCACGAGCCCGGTCCAGGCGCTCTGCTTGTCAATGCCGCCGATCCCGTTGAGGATGGGGATGGCGATGGCAGTCACGAGGGAGCCCGCGAAGGTGAATACGGAGTTGAAGGTGCTGATCTTCGTCTGATCGATCGGGTCGCTGCTGATGCGCGGAAGCATCGCGTGGAAGCCGAGATTGTTCATGGTATAAAGGATCACGGCAAACAGAAAGTAGAGCGCCGATATGTACAGCAGCGCGGCGCGATCGCTCATGCCCCGCACAAAAAACAGCAGAAAAAAGGTCAGGCACAGCGGCAGGATGCTGACTCCGAACCACGGCCGCGCCTTGCCCAACCGGGAATGGGTCCTTTCGATGAGGACGCCCATGAATATGTCGCTTATCCCGTCAAAAAAGCGGCACAGCAGGATGATGGTGCCGAGCGCCGCGAGGGGGGCCTCCGACAGCTGCAGGCAGTCGGTGGCGTAAATGGTGATGAATGTCGCGACGAAGCTCCACAGTACGTATCCGCCCATATTGCCGAAAGCGTAGCAGAGCTTTTCTTTTGTGGAAGTTATAACTGTTCGCATATCTGATCCCCCGTCATGCATTTTTGGGCGAATTCCAGCACGGGATCGAAATATTTGTCCCCGCCCCACATACTCGCAGCCGCATGGCCGGCCCCCTCCACGAGCACGAGGCGATTATCCGCAGAGCACGCGTTGTGCAGCAGCTCTGCTTGCGAAACGGGGATATATCGGTCCTCGGCGCCGTGCATGAACAGCATGGGCACCCGTGCGCGGCGGACGGCGTCAACGGGGCACTGATCCTTATAACTTACGCGGTTGATCATCCGATCCCACAAGTCGAGAGTGTACAGAAAGGGGAAGGCCGGAAGCCCGGCACAGTGCTTCAATATATATCTGAACTCGTCCTTCGCCCGTGCAAATGCGCAGTCGGAGACGAGGAAGCGGACGTTGTCGGGAAGCTCCATGCCTGCGAGCAGGCACACGGTCGCCCCGCCGAGCGAGCAGCCGTCGAGAAATATCTCAGCGTTCTTGTTTTCCGAAACGATGCGCTCGATCCAGCGCAGGGTGTCGCGGCTCTCCTTTGCGCCGAAGGTCTCCCATTTCCCCTCGCTCCTGCCGCAGGCGCGATTGTCGGGCAGCAGCACGTTGAAGCCTGCGTCGAGATAGCGCAGGGCTTTTATGGCGTTGCCTCTCATGCCGTGTGAATTATGTCCATGCACGAGGATCGCGAGCTTATCAGAGACAGGCACGCAGCGGAAGTAGGCCGCGCTCAATCTGAGCCCGTCGTCCGACCGGATGTCGAGCCGGGTATGCTCCCTCTTTTCAAGCGACTGCGTGGCGTCGATGGAGGCGTCGCGAAAGGCCTCAAAGCCGGGCCCCATGAGCCGCTCGGTCGATTCGGAAGCCGGCGCGCCCTTTGCGCTGTCGGGGGCGGGATGATAGCCGAAAAACCTTGTAAAAAGAATATAACTGATGAACATTCTGCCCCTCCGCGCGTGAAAACCCCTGCGCAAAATATTTAAAACTTTAATATAGCATACCGACTTAAAAAACACAACACGCGCGCCGCCCGCGGGGCTCAATGGAGGAACCTTTACAGCGGTCTGTCCGGCAGACGGTTCCCCGTTCGTTTTTTGATCGAAATATTATGGTATTATTTAGCGGCGATCTCTACTGCTGGAGAAGGGCCGTCACACAGGGCGGTCTCAGCAAAAAGACCGATACGTTGTCGGGAGCGGATTCCTGCGCGTTTACGCCTGAAATTTCTCAAGGTACACGATCGGCTACAACCCGGCGGCTGCTGCCTCAAGCGGGCGGAGCAATCCGAATACCGGTGTAAAGTGACCGTCAGCCCATAAATTTAACACCTGCGCGCTTTTAAGCGCGCAGGTGTTTTTCTTGTTTGATTTGATCGATGCTTGCGCGATACGACTATATTCTCGCCACGCCGCTCTTTCGCGCCGCGTCGGCCACGGCGGCGGCGACGGCTTTGCTGACGCGCTCGTCGAAGGCTGCGGGTATAATGTAATCGGCCGTAATTTCGTCGTCCGAGATGAGATTTGCGAGTGCCCGCGCGGCCGCTATTTTCATCTCGTCGTTTATGTCGCTTGCGCGCACGTCGAAAGCCCCGCGAAAAACGCCAGGGAAGGCGAGAACGTTATTGATTTGGTTCGGATAATCGCTTCGGCCCGTCGCGACGACCTTTGCGTTGCCTGCCTTTGCATCTTCGGGGAAAATCTCCGGCGGGGGATTGGCGCAGGCAAAAACTATGGCGTCGGGATTCATCGTCTTTACCATGTCGGTTGTGAGCACTCCGGGAGCCGATACCCCGATAAATACGTCGGCACCCCTGATCGCATCGGCGAGCGAACCCGAGACCTTTCGTGGGTTGGTGACACGCGACATCTCGGTTTTCACATCGTTCATATTCTCGGGACGACCCTCGTAGATAGCGCCCTTGCGGTCGCAGAGGATTATGTCGGAGAACCCGTCCGAGAGCAACAGCCGCGTTATCGAAATGGCGGCGGCACCAGCGCCGTTGACGACTACTTTGACGTTTTCTTTCTTTTTATTGACGACCTTGAGCGCGTTGGTGAGACCCGCGAGCGTGATTATGGCTGTGCCGTGTTGGTCATCGTGAAAGATGGGGATGTCGCATTTCTCTTTGAGTTTCTTTTCAATCTCAAAGCAGCGGGGAGCCGCAATGTCCTCGAGGTTCACACCGCCGAAGGAGCCGCTGATGAGATAAATGGTGTTCACTATCTCGTCGACATCCTTGCTCTTTATGCAAAGCGGGAAAGCATCGACGCCGCCGAAAGTTTTGAAGAGTACGCACTTGCCCTCCATGACGGGCATCCCGGCCTCGGGGCCGATATCTCCGAGACCCAAAACGGCCGTGCCGTCGGTCACAACGAGGCAGAGGTTCCACCGCCGCGCCGAAGCGACTTTTCCTGCAGCTTCGCGGAAATTCATCTCCAACGGTGGCGTAGCGGTAGATGTCGTGCATTATCGCGACAAAACAGATGCAGATAGATAAAGGTGCGCCGCAAGCTGAAAAACGCAATTCAGTATTCCGCCGGAAAAATTGCATTCCACCAGTGGAATTCTGTCAAGTTTCGTGACATAATGATCATGTATAAGTTGTCGGATGTTTTCCGATTAATGTGTGCTTCATGATCTGGTTGACTGACGACGCATGTAATATGATGAAAAGCTGTACGCAAGCCGATGCAGAAAGCGAAGTGTAGATGATGAACAAGCAAAGCAACACAAAAGCGAGAATATTGAAAGCCGTCTTGACCTGCAAGGAACAGGATATGAGCGATGAGCCTCAGCTTACGCAGATCGCGGCGAAAGCAGGCATTTCAGTCCGAACGCTGAATCGGTATTATCCGAACAAAGAGGATCTGGTTTGCTTAGCGTATTTGCGTTTTTTGCAGGTGAAATATGATGAAATCATATCTCTGTTTGAAAAAATGGATCTGTCGAAGCTGAATGGATACGAACAACTGCTCGCGTTTTTTTCAACATCAAGATATCTTGATAAGGATAACACCGACAAAGCGGTTTTCCTGTCCTATGCGTATATCAAATGCGTGCAGTATGGGATGAAGGAGCCTAGGCAGTTTAAGGCAATGACGTCGCGAGGCAGAGCCGTTGTAGCAAAGCTGCTCGAAAAAGGACAGCAGGATCATTCTGTTAAGCCGGGACTTGATATAGAGACAACGATAGATATAATAGAAACCGGATTTAATGGCGTTATGCAAAAGATGGTTATGGCTGATAGGGATAATTTGATGGAGCAGGAGAAGTCACACGTGTTGGCTTTATATGGAGAACTGGGAAAAATTTTAGAATGCTATATACGAAACTGATTTTTTTGCATGATATGTCTATCGGCGGACAATAGCAATTCTGTGTATCCATCGCGTTGCGGCCGTGCTGCCGGATATCATCATGCCGCAGGCGGATGGATTCGGGCCCTTTCCGCTATGCAAAAGAACGAGGCGCTAAGAAATATTCCCTGTGGTCGTCCTGATTGCCAGCGGACATGGGCGGCATACAGGAGCATGCGGATGAAACTCGGAACGAATAGCGGACAAACAATCTTATGGGCAATGTGAGAGAAAAAACGGGGGCTGCGAAATGACAAACGCCATGCAAAATGCACAGATGCAACAGGAGCTGTTGGATCATCTGCCCTGCGGGGCCGCGATCTATCGCGTTAACGGCGATAAATTGAGCGCAGTGTACCTCAACAAGCGCTATTATGAGCTCGTTGGACGGGATGACGCGCAGATCCGCCGCGAGAACGCAGCCGAGGCTATCTATCCGGACGATGTGCAGGAGATGGTTTCGGAGCTGCGCGCATCCATTCGTGAAGGACGCGACGGCATCTGCGAGCTGCGCATTCTTACCGGCGACGGAGGATACGCCTGTTTCCGCGTGATCGGCCATGCCGTGACAGATGAAAAAGGCGCGCAGGCATACTATTGCCTCTATTTCCCCATGGAGGATGGCGAGCTGCAGGCTGTTCGGGAACGGCAAAAAACGGAATCGCGTTATCGGGATATTGCTGAAAACTCCGGCGGCGGGCTGACAATTACGGAAATCAAAGAAAACGCAGCGCCGACCAATATCTTCACGAGCGAGGGTATGCTGCGTCTGATGCGTATGACAAGGCAACAGTGGAATTCCGTCGCGGGCAAGGATATTTACGCAAAAGTATTCCCTGCTGACAGGGATATCGCCCGTTCTATTTTCGACAAGATCCGAAAAAACGGCGAGAGCGCCTCCGCAACCTACCGGCTGATGTGCGGAGACGGCAAATATTCATGGGTCAACGTGACCGGAAGGTGCATCGTTGAAAACGGGGAAACACATATCTATGCCGTGCATATGGATATCTCCGCGCAAAAGCAGATTGAGGAAAAAGAACGAAACATGTCCGAGCAGCTCGCGTTTTTGAACCGGATCGCGGGCGATATGCTTTTGGGCGTCAGCGCGGAAGCGGCGATCCATGTTGTTTTGCAGGATATCCTCGAGCATTTCGCAGGCCGACGCAGCTATGTTTTTGAATTCGATACGGAGAAACAATTGGCACACAACACCTACGAGGTTTGCGCCGAGGGCGTCGAGCCGGCCATTGAGCTTTTAGAAGCAGTTCCTTTCGCAGCCTTTGCGGAATGGTTTGTTCTGTTTGAGCGGGATTCATATGTGGCAATTTCTGACACGGCATCCCTCGGCCCTGACCGTGCGATGGAGCGCGCACTCCTGGAAGCACAGAATATATCGGCTTTGGTAGCCGTGCCGCTGATAGAAAACGGAAAAATTGTCGGCATGATGGGCGTGGACGACCCGGAGAAAAACTCCGAGCAGATGGAGCATCTGCGGGTGATCGGCGATTATATGTCTGTCATGCTGCTGCGGCGCAATATGCTCAAAGAGCTCAGCGACAGCAACAGCCGTATGGAAATCATGATGAGCGATACCCCCGGCGGGTTTGCCCAGATGTTGATTCGCGCGAATGACAGTATTGTTCCGAGTTACTTTAACGACGGCTTTTGCCATATGCTGGGCATGACGCGTCAGGAGGTCCATGCGCTGTTTGACGCGGACGCCTATGCCGGCGTCCATCCGGACGACAGCAGCCGTGTAAGAGAGCAACTGGCAAAGACTATAAGAGAAAACGGAACGCGGATCACTCAGATGCGCTTCAGAACAGCTTCCGGCGAGTATATCCCCGTGGAGGTTTATTACCGTGTTTGGGAAAAAGCGCACGGAGAGATCTATCTTAACGGTTATTATCGGGATATCAGCGAAAAGGTCAAGCTGGAGGAGGAATACAAAAAGAATCTTGCCTATCGGGAGCTTGCCGGAGAAAACATGCTGGCCTCCTTCCGCCTGAACGTAACGCGGAATGCATTAAGCGACTGTATCTCTGACGAACCCTCGATCCTTGCGCTCGCGAGAGACGGAACTTTGAGCGGTTTCCTTGAAAGTTCAGCCGCGCTTCACAGCGACGCGGAGCAAAAGGATTTCGTATCCGCATTTTCCCGAGATGCGCTGTTGGATGCTATGGCGCGCGGAGAGCACAGGATCGATTTTAAACACACCTTTATTCCATCGCCGGATAGATTGATGTGGATCTGTACATCGGTCAATTTGTTCCGAAATCCGGAGAATAACGATATTGAAGGCTTCATATACGCGCAAGATCTGACTGAAGAGCATATGCTGGACCGGCTTATGACCACCGTGGTCAACGTGGATTATGACTTCATCGTTTCCATTGATCTGCACACGGGCGTTTATCGCACGTTTCTATCCAACAAGGGGATCATTACGGCTTTCCATGGCAGTAACGTTTACGATGATAAAGCCATAGACGCCATCCTTGAGATCGTACATCCTGACGACAGAGAACGCGTCGGCGCGGCTTATCAGCTTCCGGCGCTGCAGAAGGCGTTGGAGGAAAGCGGCAGCATTGAGCTGCGTTACCGGGTCATCAAAGACGATGAGGTGCTTAACAAGAAGTGCAGCGTCGTTTATCTGGATGGGACGCACAGCCACATTATTCTCTCCCGAACCGATGAAACAAGCACCGTGCGGGAAATGCAGAAGGCGGTCGATGCGGCGAAAGAAGCGAATGCCGCCAAAAGCATCTTTCTTTCTCACATGAGTCATGAGATCAGGACGCCCATGAACGCTATACTGGGTATGACGCAGCTCACGCTGGATGAAACCAGGGAGCCGGAGACCAGAAAAGGGCTCGAAAGTATACGGAATTCCAGCGAATACCTGCTGAATATCATAAATGACATTCTGGATATGAGCCGCATTGAAAGCGGCAGCTTCAAGCTCAGCTGCGGATGGACAACCATATCAGATGTGATGCGCCCCTGTCTTGACATGATAAAGCCGGCCATGGAGAAGAAAAATATCCGTTTTGAGTATCCGTCGTTTGAAGCGCTGAACGGCTACGAGATATTTGTGGATGTGTTGAAAACGCGGCAGATGATCATGAACCTTCTGAATAACGCCTGTAAGTTTACAGGTGAGGGCGGCGCCGTAAAGCTCTTCTGCCGAAACCTTCGCCACGACGAATCTACCGCCGCGGACCTTATTATCGTGGAGGATACCGGCTGCGGCATGAGCGAGGCATTTCTGAAGGAGATATTCTCCTCTTTTGCACAGGAGCGCAATATTTATACCGGTTCCGTACAGGGAACGGGTCTGGGGCTCGCGCTGACTCGGCAGATCGCACTGGCCATGGGAGGAGATATTGCAGTAGAGAGTCAACTGGGCGTAGGGTCAAAATTTACGCTTACGCTTCCTTACATATACAGGCTGAGGCAGTCCGGCGGCGAAAGCGCACGAAAAATAATTCCCGACCGCAGAAGCAATCTTTCCGGATTGCATATCCTTCTCTGTGAGGACAATATGCTCAACGCAACGATCGCCACGCGCCTTTTGCAAAAAGCCGGCGTGATAACTGACCATGCGATGAATGGAGAAATCGGCGTAGCGATGTTTGCGGCTTCTGCACCGGGGTTTTATGATGCGATACTGATGGATATCCGCATGCCGGAGATGGATGGCCTGGAAGCGGCTAAGGCAATCCGTGCGCTTGACCGTGCGGATGCCGGAATGATTCCGATCATTGCGATGAGTGCGAATGCTTTTGAAGAGGATGTTTGCGCCAGCCTCGAAGCAGGCATGAACGCTCATTTGGCGAAGCCTGTTGAACCGCAGCTGCTGTATGATACCCTCATAAAACAAATTAAAAAAAGTAAAGGTTGAGCAATGCTGTAGAGAGTGGCCCTTGAACATAAGATCGTATATATATTCCAACTAAGGCGGCGATAACCTGCGGTGCATAGCTCGTGACGATATGCGTTGCCGACCGAAATGCGTCGTTATGGAATGCAGGGGCGAATATTATCCGCCCGAACGCCCGCCATTATCGCAATACTTATTATGACGGATGAGAACTTAGAGGGCTTGCGGCAGAGACCGTTTTATTGAAAATGCTGCTTGCAGCGGTTGAGGAAGCCTTTTGGGAGGATTTTTCATGGAGCAGATAATCGCAGCTTGTGGAAATAATTGTGCCAGATGTCCGCGACATATGCCCAAAACGGAAGCTGAACTCAGTAAGACGGCAGAGCTGTGGTACAGAATCGGATATCGTGATAAAGTTGTAACCGGTGAGGAAATCCAATGCTTTGGCTGTACGGCTGATAACTGGTGCCGTTACAAAATCGCGGAATGTACGGAAAAGCATAAAATAAAAAACTGTGGCCAATGCGTCAATTATCCCTGTGCTCAAATGCGATCTGCATTTGAACAGACAATGCAATTTGAGCCAAACTGCAAAAAATGCTGCAGTGTTGAAGAATATGATATTATGAGACAGGCATTTTTTGAAAAGAAACGCAATTTGGATTCGGTCGCCAACCCTGCTAAATGAGCGTCACCTGCACCGCCTCGGCTATTTGTCGTTCAGGTGACGCAGCAGACAGAAGAACGGCCGTATTATACGGAGGTCATGTAAATCGGATGAAAGGAGCCGTCAGCGTCGGTTGCGCAAAATATACGGAGACTATCAAAGCGCAGCGGGAGTCGATAGCCCTTGCTGATAAGGAATATATAAGGACAAGCAGCGCTCTTAAGACAGCAGAGACGGCAGACGCTTTGCTGTTAGCAATGGATTTTAAGCCGCAAATCGGACGGAGAAAAATATGAACGAAATAACAGGATTGCTGCTCAACAGCTTTACGACCATTTGCCTTATAATCGGGCTCGGAATTATTACCATAACAAACAAGAATTTTGATAAAAGGACAAATCGTCCTTTTATATCGTTTGTTTTGCTCGTCCTGGTTTTAGTCATCGCTGATACCGCGGATTATTACCTCGCCGGTTTTTCGGAGCCGTCCATCCTGCGCTATATTGCCGCCGCTGCCGGTTACGCGCTGCGCCCGGCTTCGATCGCGATCCTGATCGGCATTCTGCTGCGCAGGAAAGGATCCGGCGTCATACTTTGGATACCGATCATTTTGGTTGGTATCCTCGCGTTTACAAGCTGTTTTACACATCTCATGTTCTGGTTCGACGATCAGAATAACTTTATGCGCGGCCCGCTTGGCTATATAAGCCATGTGGTCAGCGGCATCTATTCAATCGTGCTGATCGCCATGACAATAAAAATGCATCGTGATATCACCTCGGGCGAAGTGTTCGCGATCTTATACAGCGCTGTTATTTGTACAGTCGCAACCGTCTTGGAGAGCGTGCTGCCGGACTGCAAATTCCTGCTTACGGGCGCAATGATAACCTCTTGCACCTTATATTATGTCGTTTTATACATTGAAACCTACAAGCGGGATATGCTGACAGGCTTGATGAATCGAAGGAGTCTCTATCTGGACGCAAAGAGAATGCGCCGCAGCTCCGTAGCCGTTGTTTCAATCGACTTGAACGGCTTAAAAGAGATCAATGACGCCCTCGGCCACAGCGCGGGCGACAGGGCGCTGCAAAGCATGAGTAATGCGATGCATACAAAAAGTGGGAAACAGTTTCTTTTATATCGCGTGGGCGGGGATGAGTTTATCGCGCTTGGGAAAGAGCAAACGACTGAGGCTGTTACCACATACATAGACGACATGCGCGCCGCGCTGACAGCAGATCATCTGACGGCTTCTTTCGGATGCGCGTTTTATAGCTCGGGCGACAGCTTTGACGATATCTGCAATCAGGCGGACGCCCGAATGTACGATGAGAAAAAGCAGTATAAACATAGAACCACGCAGCGTGACACAAATAACGCAAACGCTGCAGATAACGCAAGATGAGCAGTAAAAAGTCCAAGCTTGAGCATCGGATCCCTGCCGTCAGGGCACTTTTCTATTTTCCCGGCACAGCTTGGGATCGCCTGCTGCCCGATGCCTCCCGTGCGTCAACGTCCTGCTTGTAAGGAGTCAAGCGTATGAAGAAAACAAATCGTATGAGAATGTGCGCGCTGCTGTTGTCGCTGTTGATGGTTTTCACAGCGCTTTCGACGGCGGCGCTTGCCGCCGATCAAAAAACGGTCAGCGTCGGATGGTTTTATCAGCCCGGCTATCAGGAGCTTGACGCGGACGGAAATCCAGGCGGTTATAACTATGAGTTTCTGCTGGCGCTTGCTGAAAAGACCGGCTGGACGCTGGATTTTGTGGTAAAGAATCAGAACGGCGATGAACTCACATGGGAAGACAGTCTCTCCATGCTGGCGTCCGGGGATCTGGATCTTATGGGATGCCTGCTCTTTTCGGAGGAACGCACCTCGCAATATGACTTTTCCACGCTCGCTGCGGGCCAGACGTTCACTTCTCTGTTCGTGCGGGACGACAGTCCCATTGCAGGCAATGATTTTGCCGAGCTGAACGGGATTTCCGTAGCGGCAAATACAGCGACGCTGAACGACGAGGACCTGACCTCCTTTGCGAAGGACAGCGGCTTTTCCATCGGGGAATATCAGGATTGCGGGGATCTACAAGACGTGATCGACGCCGTCCTGGAGGGATCGGCTGACGCGGGCGTTATGGCAAGCTATCAACCGGTGGAAAATACGCGCGTCATCGCCAGCTTTGCGCCGCGATCCTTCTATTTTGCCACGACAAAGGGAAATCAGGTCGTTTTGTCGGCGCTGAACGAGGGTATGAACTCCATCCTGATTCAGGATCCCTAGTATCGCGCTGCCGATCCTGCAGTCACGCATCGGCTGGTTTGCAGTAGGTATAATTTTCTCTGTTATCGCTGTTATCACGATGC
Organism: Oscillospiraceae bacterium; assembly: GCA_034927165.1. Classification (GTDB taxonomy): domain Bacteria; phylum Bacillota; class Clostridia; order Oscillospirales; family Ruminococcaceae; genus JAYFNU01. Next base: position 388 of record JAYFQJ010000036.1, on the reverse strand, counting down.
TTCCTCTATGCTTCAAAGGGAAGGAACGTCGGATCGTACGCCCGGAAAAAGAGATCACGATAAAGCAGATGTTCAAATACGTCGGGGGAAACAAGTACCTGCTGATTTTCTATCTTGCCATGTTCGTCAGCGGGCTGACAAATTTCAGCCAATATATCAGCATCTATTTCGCCCGATACAACCTTGGGAACCAGGATCTTGCCGGGATCATCAGTATGTTGTCCATGATCCCAATGCTGGTCATCGGGGCGCTCCTTCCCTCTCTTACAAAGAAGTGGGATAAATTCAAGCTGTATATACTGTGCAACATCGTCGCCGCTGCCCTCGGCCTTGTCCGATTTTTTGCCGGATATGAAGATCTCACGCTGTTCTATGCGCTGTATATCGC
>JAYFQJ010000043.1:0-21349 GCA_034927165.1 Oscillospiraceae bacterium | reverse complement strand
GCGGTGCAGGTCGTCACCGACAGCGCCCGCGCGCTCATCCCGATGGCGGAGCTCATCGATACGGAAAAGGAAAAGGCGCGCCTCCAAAAGGAGCTGGAGACGGTGGAGAAGGATATCGCCGTGCTCAGCGGCCGTCTGTCCAATGAGCAGTTCACGAGCAAGGCGCCCGCAAAGGTCGTTGAGGGTGAGCGCGACAAGCTCGCAAAGCTCAACGACAAAAAGGCAAATATCGAGCAGAGCATCGCAAAACTGTAACATAAAAAAAGCCGCTCCTCCGAGCGGCTTTTTTATGTGCGGCGACAGATTGCGAGCGAACCTGCAGGGGGAAAGTTCTATCCTTTGGGCAGAACTTTTCTCTTTTTTTATGGAGGTGAAGCGCTTGCGGACAACGACATCCAAGCTGCAAAACGGCGAGCTGACGGTCTATATAGAGCGCGATATCGATCATCATATCGCAAAGCAGATGCGCGACGAGATCGACGGAGAGATACAGCGGACAAAGCCGGGCAGCGTCAAGCTCGATTTTGAAGCGGTGAGCTTCATGGACAGCGCCGGCATCGGCCTGATCATGGGGCGGCACCGCCTGACCGAGTCGATGCATATTCCGCTGCGTCTCAGCCGCGTCAACGACCAGTGCAGAAAGCTGCTCGATATGTCTGAGCTGCCCGATCTTCTGGAGATCAGCAGAGAATAAAAGACGGGGTGTAGAAATATGAAAACGGACAACATTTTCAGGCTTGTTTTTCCGAGCCGCTCGTGCAACGAGTCGTTTGCGCGCACGGCGGTCGCGGCGTTTGCGTCTGCGCTCGACCCGACCATTGACGAGCTCGCGGATCTGCGCACCGCGGTCAGCGAAGCCGTCACCAACTGCATAGTACACGCGTACAAGGAGGAGTACGGCCTTATATACATCAATGCGCGCGTCAGCGGGCAGACGGTGACGGTATCCGTGCGGGACAAGGGCTGCGGCATTGAGGACGTGGAAAAGGCGATGCAGCCGACGTTTACGACGGCGCAGGGGAGCGAGCGCGCGGGGCTCGGCTTTTCCGTCATGCAGGCGTTCACCGATTCCGTAAAGGTTCGCTCGACGCCGGGAAAGGGCACGACGGTCACACTGAAAAAGCGCATCGCGGCAAGAGGATGATATGCCGGAGACTGTGGAATGCCCGCGCGCGGACTTCATAGAGCGGAATATCGGTCTTGCACACGCGTGCGCGAATCGGTTCCGCGGCCGCGGAATAGAATATGACGATCTCTTTCAGGCGGCCTGCTGTGGGCTGATCAAAGCCTGCGATCATTTTGACGCGAGCCGCGGGCTGATGTTTTCAACGTATGCGGTCCCGGTCATTTTGGGCGAGGTGCGCCGTCTGTTTCGCGACGGCGGCAGCGTAAAGGTGAGCCGGAGGCTGAAGGAGATCGCCCGAAAAGCGAACGCCGCGCATGAGGAGCTGCGGCGGCAATCCGACGAGGAGCCCAGTGTGCATATGCTTGCGCAGATAATAGACTGTGATGAGGAAACGCTCATCCAGGCGCTTTGCTGTGCGCGCGCGCCCGTTTCGCTGTCGGAGATGGCGCAGGATGAGGACGGCGAACGGGACATACCGGTCAACGACGCGGGGTATGAGCAGATCACAGAAACGTTGTCGCTTAGGGCGGCCGTTGAACGACTGAGCGCGCAGGAGCGGCTCGTTCTGCGCGAGCGGTTTTATCACAATAAAACGCAGACCCAGACGGCGTCGGAGATCGGCTCGTCTCAGGTCGGCGTTTCAAGGATGGAAAAAAAAATTTTGTTGAAGCTGCGCGGCTTTCTGGAGGAGCCTCTTTAAAGGGCTCCTTTTTATTGGTCCTGCAGCGCCTCGCCGGTTCTGCGGGCTCGTTTCAATTCGAGGTTGGACAGCACGGCTTTTCGTGCGGAGCGCAGCGGCAGCGCAAAGGAATAATAGGAAAAGAGAAGCAATGCGGCGCCGTAAAACAGCACCTGATAATCCTTCCATATCTGCCAGGTGATCCCGAGCAGCCAGCATACGTTGAAAAACAGCCAGGAGCACAGAGACTGTGCGAGGGATATGGGCAGCGTCGCGCGGCCGATGGCGCGCAGCAGCTCAGAGCGCTGCAGGAGCATCGACAAAACGATGAGCAGCGAGATGACGCCCAGGCAGGCGAAAAAAATGAACAGTTTGAGCGTCGTATCGCTCAAGGTGATATCAAGCTGCGGCGTCGGGGAGACGAACAGATACAACAGCACGCTCAGAGCCGCGCACAGGACGAGATAAAAACTCCCGGCCAGCTTTTTGCCGGGCGTCAGCGATCGGACGTACGAGGCGTCGACCCTGCGCAAAAAGGGCATTGCGCAGTCCCCGAGCGCATAATAAAACAGGAACATGAGCGCGCTGTCCGCGGACCAGAACCACTGCGAGGTCTCCTTAAACAGGAGGAAAGCAAGACTGATAGCGCAGCAGACGGCGAGCAGCAGCCGGCGATTTTTCAGCAGACGCTTTAGCCCATAATAAACGCAGGTCATGACGATCAGGCAGGGAACGAACCAAAGGGTCGGAGCAAAAAGGCGGTTGCGGATAGCGAGCACACATTCCAAAAGCATCTTTTGGAGGGACAGACCGCTGCGCAGGCCGTAGAATAGCATATTCACCGCACACAGAAAAATATAAGGGATCAGCAGCCGCCGGATAAGCCATTTGGCGAGCGTCGGCAGCGACTGCCCATCGTGCACACAGGCAAACAGGCCGGACACAAAAAAGAAAAGCTGAATGACATAACCGAAGCAGAACATGGAAACGTAAGCCGAATATACCCCCAAATGCGCGAGCAAAACACTGTAGACCGCGAGTGCGCGCAATACGTCCGGCCAAGCCAGGCGGCCGTTCTGCATGGTCTGCGCCATATTTTTCACCTCATTCAGTTGATAGGGCAGGCCGCTCCCGCCCGGATTACATGAGCGGTGCAAGCAGCCGCAGGCCGGCGCGGATCAGCTTTTTGAGCACCGGGTCCTTTTTGAATTCGTCGGGCGCGATCTGGCGGCAGACACGGAACGTCTCTTCATAGTCGTCACGGATCGCGCCGATGATGTCGCCCTTGTAAAACATCGTTGCGCACTCATAGTGCAGAAATAAGCTGCGAAAATCAAAGTTGATGCTGCCGACGACCGCGAGCAGATCGTCGCAGAGCATGGATTTAGCGTGGATAAAGCCCGGGGTATATTTGTAAACTCGGATGCCCGCCTCCAGCAATTCCGCACAGTAGTACTCGGTGACATAGTAGGCGTACCATTTGTCGGGGATGCCCGGGACGATCACCCGCACGTCGACGCCGCGCTTGTTGGCAAATTTAAGCGCGTTGACGAGCTCCTCATCCGGAATGAGGTACGGCGTGGTCAGCCAGAGCCTATCCGTCGCGCTGTTGATCATATCGAGATAAACGAACTCGCCGACATTTTCGTTGTCGAGCGGATAGTCGCCGTAGGGCAGCACAAAGCCGTCCGCAGGCTTTGTGGTGCGCCGCCCGGGCCGGAAGGCACCGTAATCGACGGCTTCCTGTGTCGAAAGCTCCCACATCTGAAGAAACATGACGGCAAAATTATAGGCGGCGTCGCCGGTGAGCTGTACGCCGCTGTCCTTCCAATGCCCGAAGCGCAATTCGCGGTTGACGTACTCATCGGCGAGATTGAAGCCGCCGTTAAAGGCGGTTTTTCCGTCTACAACGACGATCTTGCGGTGGTCGCGGTTATTTTGTGCGACGCTCAGAACGGGGATAAACGGATTGAACTCACGGCAGCGGATACCGAAAGCCGCGAGATCCTTCGCGTAATAACGCGGCAAAGTCGTGATGCTGCCCACGGAGTCGTACAGGATGCGGACGTCCACGCCGGCCGCGGCCTTCCGCTTGAGAACATTCAAAATGCTGTTATAAAACTCGCCGGGATGCAGAATGAAGAATTCAAGAAAAATATAGGATCGCGCCGACTCGAGCGCATCGAGCAGCGGCTGCCACACGTCATCGCCGACCGGGAAATAGCGGGTCTGCGTATTGCCCACGATGCTGTAGTTTGCAAAATCGTTGATATAGCGTACCGAGGTTGCCCGGCGGGCGCTGTCGCTGCGGATATCCGCAAGGATCGCGGGATCCTGTCGTATGTACTGCCTGCTGTGCTCTATGACAGTCTGCAGGCGCTGCTCTGTTTTTCTGGTGGGACGCTGCAGCTTTAAAAGCAGATAGAATACGCCGCCGAACACGGGAAAAAGAATGATCGGCACGATCCATGCGAGCTTGTAGTCGGAATTCAATTCCTTGTTAATGATGTAGATCACGATCAGCGCGCTGAGCAGATACAGCGGCACTGTCAAAAACTCGGAATAGAGACCCTGCATGATATAAACAAAAAGCAGGATCTGCGCGATGAGCAGCAGACAGACGATGGTAAGCTGGTTAAAAACAGCCCTGAGAAGCTTTCCGAACATATCAAATCCCTTTTAGGCGAAATCTTTACACAATTATACCATATTTAAAGCGTACATCCAACAGAAATACAGCGTATTTTCCATAGTTCGTGCAAGAGCTCGTTTACTTTGGCTGTGGATTTAGCGCTAATAAGAATATAGAATAGGAATAGAGTGAAATGTGTGAAACGAGGGGGCGTTTTGTTGAAAGCACTGATGAAGACGCGCAGGGGCGTCGGGAATTTTGAGGTACGGGACGTGGCAAGGCCCGGGATCAAGGCGCCGGATGAGGTGCTTATCCGCGTCCGCGCGGCGGGCGTGTGCGGGACGGACGTACATATTTATCACGACACCTTTAAAAACTTCCCGCCGGTGATCCTCGGCCACGAGTTCTCCGGTTATATCGAGGAGACGGGCGATGCCGTGACGGGTTTTCAAAAGGGAGATCTCGTCGTCTGTGAGCCGCACACGCTGTTTTGCGGGAAATGCGAAATGTGCCGCGCGGGCATGATCCAGCTGTGCGAGCACAAGCGCTCGCCCGGTTGGGGCATTGACGGCGCCTTTACCGACTATGTCGTCGTGCCGTCGCTGTTTTTGCACCATGTGCCGGAGGGGGTCGATCCCGAGGTAGCGGCGCTCGCCGAGCCGATGGCGATCGTCACGCACGAGGTGCTGGAGCGTTCGCGGGTAGAGCCTATGGACACACTCGCCGTCGTCGGCGCCGGCCCCATAGGCCTGCTGGCGTGCACGGCGGCGAAGGCCGGCGGTGCAAAAAGGGTATATCTTATCGGAAAGGGCCACGACAGCGCGCTGCGATTTCCGGCGGCGCTGCGTCTGGGCGCCGACGCGGTGATCGACGGCGAGGTGTGCGACCCGGCACAGCGGATCATGGAGCTGACAAACGGGCGCGGCGCCGATATGGCTGTCGAGGCCACGGGCGCGCAAAGCGGCATCAATACGGCGATCGACGTCATCCGCAAATGCGGTCGCGTCTGCGTCATCGGAATACCGAAGGACGACGAACTGCAGATCAAATGGAAGACTCTCGTCAACAAGGTCGCTACGGTCTATTTCAACATGAGCTCCAGCGTCTCCTCATGGGAGCGCTCGCTCGCGATCATGGCGACGACGCCGTACGATCTGACCGCCGCGATCACGCACAGGGCCTCCATCGAGGACTGGGAGGCCGTGTTTGACGACATCCGGCACGGGAAGGCGATCAAAGCGTTGTTTATCCCGGACGAATATCGCACGGGAAAGGAGTAAGACAATGGAACCGCTTAAAATCTGCATCATCGGCTGCGGACGCGTCGCGCAAAGTCACGGCGAAGGCGCGCTGGCCGCGGGCGGCGCCGTAAAGATCAACGCGATCGTCAGCCGCAGCGACGACAAACGAAACGCGTTCAGAGAGAAATTCAATGTCCCGCACGCCTATGCCGACGTCGATGAAGCGCTGGCGTCCGGCACCTTTGACGCCGTGGATATCTGCCTGCCGAACCATCTGCATACAGAGTATGCAGTCAAATGCGCGGCGGCGGGTAAGCATATTCTGCTCGAGAAGCCGATGGCGAATACCGTTGAGGAATGCGAACGCATCAACGACGCCTGCAAAAAGGCCGGCGTCACGATCATGATCGGGCAGAGCCGCCGCTATCATGAAGCGGTGCTGCTTTCCAAGCGGCTGTACGACGAAGGGGCGATTGGCGACGTTATCTCCATCACCGGCAATCTCATGGGCTATCTCGCCGCGCCGCCGACCGACTGGTGGCGCAGCAGCGAAAAGGCGGGCGGGCTCATGATCCCGCTGTGGGGCAACCACATCATCGATTACATTCTTTTCATTTTCGGCGAGATGCCGCAGCGCGTTTACTGCGAGGCATATTCCAACAATCCTGCGTGGGAGGGGGAGGACGAGACGACGATATTGCTCGGCTTTTCCCGCAACCGCTTCGCGACCGTGCGCATGTCATGGAACACCAAACTCGCCCCGGAAAAAAAGTGGACAGGCGAGAAGAAGATGCTCGCGTCCTCCGATATCATCTACGAGCGCTTCGTGCAGGGCGAAAAGGGGACGATGCGGCTGTTTGACGAGACGAAGCTGACGCTTGACGGAGAGACCGTCTTTGATAACGTCAAGGCAAAAAACAATTTTGCGGCGCAGTATGAGGAGTTTTCCGCCAGCATACGGGAGGGCAGGCGGCCGCTCACAGACGGCGCATACGGCGCTCAGCTCATCCGCGTACAGGACGCGGCGCTCGAAAGCGCGCGCACCCACCGATTGATTCAGTTGTGAGGAGAAGGACGATGCTTGATAGAATTTCACTGTCGGGGCAGATGTTTGACGCGCTGCCGGTCTGGGACCATCTTGAGGCCGCGGCCGCGTTCGGCTACAAGGCCGTCGAGCTTCGCAGCACGCACGCGAAGCCGGATTCCGACCGCACCTATCTTGCGCAGATAAAGGCATACTGTGCGGCGCACGATCTGAAGATATTGTCTCTGTCCTGCTTTACGGGCAATTACGGGCTGTTTGACGACGCCGGCTGCGAGAAGGCGTTCGATACGTTCAAAGCGTACGTTGAGCTCGCCGCCTCGATGGGGGCGGAGTACATTCGCCTTTGGCCCGCGTGGCAGGCGTCCGAGACCGCGCCGGAGACGGTGCGCGCGCGCGCGGCAGCCTGGACGAAACGGTCCTGCGAATATGCGGAGAAGTTCAATAAAAAGGTCGTCCTTGAGATGCATCACGGCACGCTGTGCGATACGCTCGATTCCTGTAAGGACATGATGCGCCGCATCGGCTGCGCCAACTGCGGCTTCATATTGGATCCTGTCAACCTCTATCAGGTGCCTGTCGAAGATGTTCGACCTTATATTCGCGAGCTGCGCGATAAAATATTCATCGTGCATGTGAAGGACATCATCCGCCTGCCGAGCGATTCGTTTGAATACGGGTTCCCGTATTCTTTTTATGCGGAGCATATCGGCCGCTTCACCCCGGTCGTTCCGCCGTCCGCCGCGCGCACGGACTTCTACGCGCACCGCCGCATCAATCACGGCGGCGTGGACTGGGCCGGCGGTTTAAAGACGCTTGCGCAGGTGGGCTATGGCGGGTCTTTGACGGTGGAGAGCGTCAGCGAGACCAACCTGCTCATGCCGGCCGGCAGAGCGCTGGCGAAAGTCTGCATGAGCGATCTGAAGGAGATACTCACGGGCGTAAGTGAGGATTTGTCCGGATGGAACATTGTCTCACCGGAAGCGCCGGGCGTCCACGAGGTCATCGCGCCGTCCTTTCGCGACTGTGCAGTATCCAATATCCTGCGTATCAATCTGCTGCGCGGCCAGAGCTGCACGCTGCCCTCCGAGGGCAGAGAGATGAACGCGCTGCTCATTTCCGGCGCGTGCGAGCTGGAGCTTGCCGGGAAAAGCTACACGATGGACAAGCTCGACAGCTTTTATATGCCGGGCGGCTGCGAAGCGAAGCTGACCGCAACGGCGGACTGCTCTTTTTATGTAGGCTGCGCGGTCTGCGAGGGATATGGAGAACCGTTCTGCCGCAAGCTGGATCTAAGCCTGCCGCTGGGCGATATCCATCAGATCCACGGCGCGGGGCCGATGCAGCGCGAGGTCTTTTTCACCCTCGACCCGAAAACGCCGGCGTCCCGGCTGCTGTGCGGCATATCCTGGGGCGGCAAGGGCGGCTGGACGAGCTGGGCGCCGCATCAGCACGAGAAGGACCTCGAGGAGGTCTACTGCTATTTTGACACCGAGCTCGGCGCGCAGCTGCCTTACACGCACTCCGGAAAATTCGAGGATATGAATCTGCTCGTCATAAGAAGCGGACACATGGTGCTCGCCCCGCGCGGATATCATCCGACCGTCTCCTTCCCCTGCGGGAGCAACGCGTATTTCTGGGTCCTGACCGCATTTTCCCATGCAAGCCGCCGCTATGATCTCGCCGTGCCCGACCCGGCGGTGCGGGAATAGAAGGGCTGCGGCGCGCAAGGTCGTGTGTGTCAAAACGCAGCCGGGAATTATGTGCATATTTACCAATTCCTTGATGATATCTCCCTGTAGTTAGTTCAATTATAACGAGAATTTATGTAAATATTTTTGCTGTGTTCTGTGATATCATGAAAGCGTCAAAGATTTAACGGAGTTTATTATGTGCGGATATTATAAAACGGCTTTTTCGGAATTACCGGAGATCAGCTGCCCGTGCGGAACGACAAAGCGCGCGTTTGCGGACCTTTCGGACCGGGACGCGTCGGTGCATTATCTGAAGGTCAGCAAGGACGCGCGGGTGCACTATCACACAAAATTTGTTGAATTCTACACGATTCTCGAGGGGGAGGGCTTTCTGGAGCTGGACGGGGAGATGATCCCCGTAAAACCGCTCGACACCGTGAAGATCTGCCGCGGAACGCGCCACCGCGCGGTCGGCGAGATGACGATACTGAATGTCGCCGTGCCGACCTTCGACCCGGCGGACGAACACTTCGATTAGCGGATTTTACACCCAACGGGTGTGAGATTGACGGACGAAAGACCGTCAGCATACAAAATGAAAAGGAGAAAAAGAATGAAAAAAGTCTTAGCGCTCATCCTTGTTCTCGTTCTTGCGTTCAGCTTCGCTGCCTGCAAGGCCGAGGAGACGCCCGCTGAAGGCGAGCAGACCGAGTCTGCGGATCCCATCATCATCGGCTCCATCCAGGACATCAGCAGTGAAACGTCCGTCATGGGCCTCATGATCGCCCAAGGCATCCGCTGGCAGGTACAGACCATCAACGACGCCGGCGGCATCAACGGCCGTCAGATCAAGCTCGTCGAGTACGACAGCAAGGCGAACGTTGACGAGAGCATCAACGCGTACAACCGCCTCGTTTCCGAGGGAGCCGTTGCGGTCATCGGACCTCACCAGGCGAACATCGGCATCGCGCTTGCGCCGATCTCTCAGGAGACGAAGGTCCCCATCATCTGCATGGGCATGGACAACCGCGTAACCCGTCAGGGCGAAACCGGCACGGGCGATCCGTGGAGCTATATGTTCCTGATGCAGCCTTCCTGCGACCTGCAGGGCGCGCTGATGGCGAAATTCGCGATCAACGACCTCGGCTATAAGAAGTTCGGCGTCCTGTATCGTTCGGACAACTCCTATTCCTATTCGCTGTACTATGCGTTTGAAGCCTATTGCAAGGCCAACGGCGCAGAGATCGTCGCGGTGGAATCCTTCCAGTCCGGCGACACCGATTTCAAGACCATGCTTTCCAAGCTCATCGCGAGCGACATGGAAGCGCTGTTCTGCCCGAACTACACCGGCGAGCTCGTTGCGATCACGCAGCAGGCGCGCGGCCTCGGCTATGACGGCGTCATGATCAACGGCCTCGACTCCGCGCCTCCCTTCAACACGCTGTGCGGCGCCGAAGCGGACAACGTCTACTTCATCTCCAACATCCGTCTCGACGATCCGGACGTCGTCGCCGTTGTCGACGCTTTCCGCGCCGCGACCGGCAACGATGAGCCCAACCAGATCAACAAGTTCTGCGTCGGCTATGACATGATTGGCGCCCTCGCCTCCCTCATCGCCGCAGGAGCGACCGATACGGAGTCCATCCGCACCGGCATGGAGAACCTCACCGGCTATGAAGGCCTCACCGGCGTCATCACGCTCGATCCGACGACGCACCAGCCGTCCGGCCTTGAGATGATCATGCACAAGATCGAGAACGGCGAAAACGTCCCGATCAAGGCCTACACGGCGGATCCTGTCGCATATTAATCATTCAACCACAGCATAGACAAAAAGGCGAAAGCTTGATATAGTGATTCCAAAGAGCAACTCTTTGGGCAAGTCATTAGTCTGAGCGAACGGGCTGCCTTCGCGAGTGCGAAGGCAGCCCTATAGCCTATTTAAGGAGGAAGAATCCAAAATGCCACTCCAGATCCTGTTCAACGGAATATCGTTGGGAGCTGTGTACGCACTGGTGGCTGTCGGCTTTTGTCTGGTATTTTCAATTTTGAAGTTTACCAACTTCGCCCACGGCGCCATGATCAGTATCAGCGCATTCATCGGCTATTTCGCGGCGATCAAATTCAATCTCGGCTTGTACGGGACGCTCGCGTGCGCGATGCTCGGCGGCGCGATCGTCGGCCTCGTCGGCGAGTTTCTTGCGTTCCGCAATATCACGAAAAAGAGCTCGTCCGTTTTCTATTATTTTGTTTCGTCCCTGACGTGGGGCGTTTTTCTGGAGCAGCTCATCACGCTCAAGGTCGGTTCGACGTTCATGTCCGATCCGCGCTTTTTTGATTCTCTGGTGATCCGCTTCGGAAAGGACGACAGCCTCGTCGTTTCAACTGTAGACGTGTATATGCTGGTCTTCGCGGTTATCGCGTTGGCGATCCTTTTCTTCTTTTTAAACAAGACAAAATTCGGCAGAGCTATCCGGGCGACGTCCTTTGACAGAGATACCGCCTATCTCATGGGCATCGACGTATACCGCTGCATACAGATAGTCTTTATCCTTGCCGGAGCGATGGCGGGCCTCGGCGGCGTTTTCCTCGGCATTACTTACACCCTCACCGCGCAGCTCGGCAGCAAGATCGTGATCAAGGGCTTCATCTCCTCTATCATCGGCGGTCTCGGCAGCATTCAAGGCGCGGTCATCGGCGCGTTTCTGCTGGGTATTACAGAGAACGTTCTGATCTACTTTATCGGCTCTGGCTGGTCTCCTGTCGTCACCTTCTCGATCATGCTCGCGTTCCTGCTCATCCGTCCGCAGGGAATCGCAGGCGTTATCGTCAATGAGAAAGCGTAGGGGGGAAGAAGCATGACTTTTATATCATCCATCCTCACGTTCACGCTGATCACCTGCATCACGGTGTGCGGGCTGTATATCCTCACGGGGCTCACCGGAATGTTCTCTCTCGGGCAGGCGGCCTTCATGGCGATCGGCGCCTACGCCGGCGGACTGCTTTCGGTTCGCCTGAACGTGCCGTTTCCGCTGTGCCTGCTCGCCGCGATGGTCATGGCCATTCTCATCGGCTACGTTATCGGTTTTCCGATCATGCGCCTGCGCCGCGATTACCTCGCGCTTGTGACGCTCGGTTTCGGTGAAGCGATCATCGCGGTCATCAACCAGTCCGTCGGCATCACCGGCGGCTCCATGGGTCTGACGGGCATTCCAAAGCACACGTCGCTGCTGCTGGTCGTCGTTTTCACGATCCTGGCGATCATCTTCGCGCGCAACTTCCGCCGCTCTAAATTTGGACGTCAGGCGATCGCCGTGCGCAGCGATGAGCTCGCCGCGCAGTCGATGGGCATCAACGTGCCGCGCGTGAAAATGCGTTCCTTCCTGATCGCGGCCTCGCTTACGGCGCTGTCCGGCTGCCTGTACGCCTTCTTCATCCAGTACGCAGACCCGACGCTGTTCAACTGGCGCAAGTCCGGCGAGTGGGTCATCATGGTGTTTTTCGGCGGCGTCAACAGTCTGACGGGCTCCATCTTTGCGACCTTCCTGCTAACGCTTCTGCCGGAGCTGCTGCGCTCGGTGCAGCAGTACCGTCTGCTCGTTTACTCTGCGCTCGTTCTTCTGGCGATCAATTTCAAGCCGGACGGCCTGTTCGGCAACTGGGAGATCACGGATCTGTTCGTGAAAAAGAAGAAAGCAGCGGGGAAGGAGAACGACAAATGAGTATGCTTGAACTCAGCGGTGTGAACAAGAGTTTCGGCGGCGTCAAGGCTGTCGTCGATTTCTCCATGAAGGCCGACAGCAACCAGATCATTGGCATTATCGGACCGAACGGCGCCGGGAAAACGACGATCTTCAACGTCATTTCGGGCATCTATACCGCAGATTCCGGCTCTATTGTGATGAACGGGATCGATATCACAAAAAAGCAGCAGTATGAGATCGCGCTGCTCGGTTTGTCGAGGACCTTTCAGAACATTCGGCTCTTCAAGGGCCTCACCTGTCTTGAAAATGTCATGACGACCTTTGACCCCGTTTCGAAATACAATCTGATCGACGCGGCCTTCGTGACGAAGCGCCGCCGTGAGCAGGAGAAGCTCGGGTGCAAGCTGTGCGCAGACTCGCTCGCGTGGGTCGGCCTCGCGGACTATGCCGACGAGCATCCGGAGAACCTCTCCTATGGCCTGCAGCGTCGCCTCGAGATTGCCCGCGCCCTCGCCTCGGACCCGAAGGTCCTGCTGCTCGACGAGCCGGCGGCCGGCCTCAACCCCAGAGAGGTCAGCGAACTGACGGAGCTCATCTACCGCATCAAGAAGGAGCGCGGCATCACCATCCTGCTCATCGAGCACCGCCTCGAAGTCGTCATGACGATCTCGGAGATCATATATGTGCAAAATTTCGGCGAGACGATCTCCGTCGGTACGCCGAAGGAAGTGCAGAGCGATCCGAAGGTCATCAGCGCGTATCTTGGGGAGGACAACTGATATGAGTGAAACATTGCTGAAAATCGACGATATCAGCGTGAACTACGGGCATATCACGGCGCTTATCGACGCCTCCATTGAAGCGCAGAAGAGCCAGATCGTCTCCATCATCGGCTCCAACGGTGCGGGCAAAACGACGCTGCTGCGGACGATCTCCGGTCTTGTCAAGCCGAAGAGCGGCAGCATCACGATGAACGGAGAGCAGATCATCGGCGTAAAGCCGAACAAGATCGTGAAGTGCGGCATCGTCCATGTCCCCGAGGGCCGCAAAGTCTTTTCCGGCTTGACCGTACGGGATAATCTGCTTGTGGGCGGCTACCTTTACTCCGGCGCGGAGCTGCAGAAAACGCTCGACGAGACATTCGAGCTGTTCCCCATTCTAAAGGAGCGCGAAAAGCAGTATGCCGGCACGCTCTCCGGCGGCGAGCAGCAGATGCTTGCGATCGGCCGCGGCATGATGTCGCACCCGAAGATCATGCTGCTCGACGAGCCTTCTTTGGGCCTTGCACCGATCATTATCAACAACGTGTTCAATTACATCAAGACGATCCGCGATTCCGGCGTCACCATCCTGCTCGTGGAGCAGAACGCGAAAAAGGCGTTGGAGACCTGCGACACCGCCTATGTTCTGGAAAACGGCCGCATCACGCTGTCGGGGTCGGGCGACGAGCTGCTGCATTCGCCGGCGGTCATCGCGGCGTATCTCGGCGAACAGCGCAAATAAAGTTCAATTTATACGAAAGAGCGGCCCGTCCTTTGGACGGGTCGCTGTTTAAGAAAACATTATGGAAATAAAACCAAGGCTGCGTACGGTCGTGCTGGCTTACGGCTGTATGCTGCTGCTCGGCGCGGTCGTCACGATCATCAATTCTACCCTTGTGCCGCTCGCGACAATCTACGGGACGGACGTGTCGAGCATCAGTCTGTTGATCTCGTGCCTCGGCATCGGGCGAATCATCACACAGCTGTTCTGCGGGTCGCTCGCGGACCGCGTGGGCCGCAAATATGTCTCCGCCGCGGGGCTTGCGATGGTGCTCGCTTATTTTTCGCTGATGCCTGTTCTGCGCGGCTTTGGCGCGGCGCTGGTCGTCAGCGTGGTCGGCGGCATGGGCTTCGGCATGGTCAACACGGCGATGCTCGCGCTGATCTTCGATTGCTTCGCGCCTATTGGGCGCAATTCCACCGCGCAGTGCTATGTGCAGCTGCTGTATTCGCTCGGCGGCGTTATCACGCCTTTTGTCACAAACAGGCTGCTCACATACGGTGTAGATTGGAGCTATCTTTATTGGGGCTGCGCAGCCTATGCGCTGCTGCTGTTTGCCGCGACGCTGCTCATCCGTTTCCCGGGGCGCTATCGCGACGAACAGTACAAAAGCGGTTTCGTGCGCAAGCCTGTTTTAAAGCGGGAGGGACTGCTTATCTGCTGCTCGGTGTTTTTCATCTACAGCACGGGCATTATCTCCACGACGTGGGTGGCCGCCTTTGCGGCGGACACGCTGGGCATCGGCGACACGGACGCCGTGTTGGCGCTTGCCGTTTATAACATCGGCTGCGTGATCGGGACCGTGTTCTTTGCGCAGCTGCTCAAGCGCGTGCACGGCACGATCCTCATGATAACGAACGCCTGCGCCGCGTTTGTCGCTTTTTCCGTCAGTATGCTCGCCGGGAGCGCGCCCGTTTTTTACATTTCGATATTTTTTGCGGGCTTTGTCGTCGCGGTGAGTTTCAACATCGGTGTCGGCATTGGGGGAGAGCTGTTCAGCGACAACGCCGCGACGATCGCGGCGATGATCTCGGTGACCTCGGCGCTGAGCACGCTGCTGCTGCCCGCCGGAACGGGCCGAATCCTCCGCGCTGCGGGCGTGCGCACGGTCTTTGCATTTGTCGTTCTTCTGAGCGCGGCGGCAATCTTTGTCAATGTGCTGCTGCGCCGGCGGTATCTGTCACTGAAAGATCCGAGCGTCTCGGGACACAAATAGAAAAAAGCGGCAAGCACTGCTTGCCGCTTTTTTAAATGGCTTTTAAAGCGCTGGACAATGATCCATGCTGCCGATCCGAATCGCCTTCTGTGCGGCTTCAAGAGACAGCCGCATCGCCTCAAATACGTGCTCCTGCGTCATGGAGTTCTCGGTGCGGTGCAGGCAGTCGAGGATGAATTCGCCGAAGAAGGGGAAGCCGACCGTGCCGTAAACGTCATAGCGATGCTCGCCGAGCGCGTCGGTGAAAAGCACGTGATCACCCTCGTTCGTGTTCGCGAGATCGATGTATTTCCGAATCTCTACGGTCGCCTTTTCTCCCATGATGAAGACGCGGCCGTCACCCCATGCGCCCAAGCCGTCCGGCGTAAACCAGTCGACGCGGCAATAGCCGGCCGCACCATTGTCCGCGAGCAGGCAGACGTCGCCGAAATCCTGAAAATCCGGGTGCTCCGGGTTTGCGTAATTCGCATAACGGCTGGCTGTAACGCTCGCGCGCTGCGCGCCCGTATAGGACAGAAACTGCTCAAACTGATGGCTTCCGATGTCATTTAGGATCTCGCCGCTCTGCACCGGATCCCAGAACCAGTTCGGCCGCGTCGATTTGTTGAGACGGTGCGGCGCGAGGATCGTCACCTGCAGCACGCGGCCGAGCTTTCCTTCGTCGATGAGGCGTTGCGCAAAAATCGCGCTCTCCACATGGATGCGCTCGCCGAAATAGACATAGTATTTGCGCCCGGACGCGGCGACTGCCGCCTTGACCGCCTCGAGCTGTTCAAAGGTGGTCATGCCGGGCTTGTCGGAGTAAAAGTCCTTGCCCGATCGCAGGACCCGGATGCCAAGCGCGGCGCGCAGATTCGGGATCTCCGCGCTCGCGACGAGTCGCACCGACGCATCTTCAAGAATATCCTTCTCACTGCCTGCGACGGAAACATCGGGATATATCTTCAGGAAGGCGGACAGAAGAGCCGCGTCCTTTTCATAGACATATTTGAGCGTGGCGCCCGCCTCACAGAGGCCCCGGCACATGGCGTAAATATGCCCGTGGCTCAGGCCGACGGCGGCGAAGACGAATTCATCCGGGGCCACGACCCTTACTGCGTTTTTTGATTCGGGCGCATAATTCATGCCGTCCGCTTTCTGCATGCTGATTTTCCCCCGCGTCAAAGCGTGCCGCCGACTTGTATCCTGTCGTTTTTAAAGCCGTCGACGCTCACTGTTTTACGATAAAATTTCGGCGCGCCTGCGACGATGCCCTCCTTCGTGTAAAAGGGATCCGCCGCTGTCATCGGCAGCCGCACAGTCTGCCCCGTAAAGGCGGATTGATAGGTCGCGGCGATAAACTCGATCGCGCGGCGGCCGTCCTCGCCGGTGACAGAGGGCGCTGTATGATCTTCGAGCGCCTTGAGCACGTCGTCGATCTGAGCGGTATGGCCTGTGTACTGTGTATGCACGCCCTCCGCAACGGCCTGCAGCGAAGATAGAATGTCCTTATCCTCTTCGGGAAATCCGTTTTCCAGCTGACGGTCGGCGTAGATGTGCAGCGGAAGCTCGATGCTCGCTTTTTCCGCATCGAGGATCAGCCTCTGCTCTTCGCCGTGGTGCAGCAGCGAGCTCACGACCGTGCCGACGGCGCCCGATTCGAAGGAGACGAGGCTCATGGAAATGTCCTCGACCTCGCTGTTGGTGTGCGCTTGATTGTTCGCCTTCGCTGTGACGGCGGAGACCGGCCCCATTAGGGAGAGGAACAGATCGATGTGATGGATGCCGTGGATCAGGGTACAGCCGCCGCCCTCCGTATCCCAGCGCCCGCGCCAGGAAAGATTGTAGTAGTTCTCTCCGCGCCACCAAAGAGAGGTGACGAGCGCGGAAAGCTGTCTGCCCATGAGACCGCTGTCTACGAGCGCGCGCGCCTTGACGGAATCCGGCTTAAAGCGGTTCTGCGCGACGGTAGACAACAGCGCGCCGCTTTTTTTTGCTGCGGCGATCATTCTGTCGCATTCCTCCAGCGTCGGCGCGAGCGGCTTCTCACACAACACCCCGACGCCCGCCTCAAGCATGGAAATGGCTATGTCGCAGTGCAGCGACGGCGGCAGACACACGGAAACAAGATCCGGCTTATTCGCCAGCCGCAGCAGTTCCAGCGCATCGCTTACAGCAACAGCGCCGCTGAGATGATGCGCGTCGATCTTTGCTTGTGCTTTATCCTTGTTGATATCGACAAGTGCCACGATCCGACAACGCTCCGGAAAGGTCAAAAACCCATCGATGTGGCTGTCCGAGATGGCGCCGGTGCCGATGACTGCAACGTTAAGCATGCTTTTTACTCCCTTTCAACCGTTTTTCGCGAGATCAGCATAATGCGCATACGGGGCGAACATACCGCCGCTGTGTGCGTAGAAATCGTCGTTCAGATCAAACCCGCCGCGCTCCATTACAGTGTATGCGCGATCCGCCGTCGGATTCCAGCGCCGCATCGTCTCCCAATTGACATAGTTCTGCCAGCCGTTGCTTTCGACGACGGGCAGCTTCAGCCCGGGCAGACAGCCGAGGCGCGACGCAAAGCTCTTGTTGACCTCGAGCATCAGAGGGCCGACTGTGAGGTCGGCGCAGAAGCAGGGGATATTTCGCTTGCCGGCTTCTGCGATCATGCGGTAGGTGACCGTCATTGTCTTGGCGATGGGCTTGAGCGCGATGGCGGAATAGCCGAGGACGTCGATGCGTTCGACAACGTCGGCGGGGGAGTGCGCGCTCTCGTCGGCGGCGACGATCACAGGCAGCGAGGAGACGTTGACCTTGTAGCTTTCCGGGAAAGGCTCCTCGATGAGAACGGTGCGCTCGAGCACGCCGATCTCCCGCGCATAGTCCACGAGGGACTGCAGCCGCTCAAGGGAGTCGTACCGGCCGTTCGCGTCCAGATAATAGGCGATATGCCCGCTGTCGGTAAAGGGCGTGCGCACGTCCTTTACCGCCTCGTGAATCGCGAGGATGCGCTGCTTGTCCCATGCAAGCATCTTGTCATAGCTGCCATCCTTGTCCGGGTCGGAGCCGATCTTGATCTTCAGAAAGAAGAAGCCCTCCTCGGCAAGCGCACGGACCTCGTCGAGACTCACGCCGTAGGAGATGAGAGGAATGACCGAGATGCGGTCATAACGCGCGGCCATAAAGGGCGCCGCCTGCTTCGGGAGCAGCGCGTCCATGCTGTCGGTCCCGTGCAGCTGCGCGTACAGCTTCCAGAGCGCGTGGTCGACGGGCACGAGCGCGTTGAGGACGAAGGTGACGCGCAGCTCGCGCCCGGTCACCGCCTTCGCATAAGCGTGCGCGGCGGGGAAGATCGCGTCCAGCGCGGCTTGCGGCGTCGTAAAATCCAGCCCGATGAGCTGCTTTGCGGCATATTCCGTGATGAGATACATCATGGCGCTCGATGCGGCGGGCGAGGCGGCGGAAAAGACGTCCTTGTCCGACCACAGCGTGTTCTCGCAGCCGAGGCCGTCTGCCTCAATCCCGTCTTCCGTGCAAAGCCAGACGCAGCTTTGCCACAGATGGTTCAGCGCGCCGCCCTTGAAGCCAAATGGGTGCGTCAGCGGCTCGATCTCGAAGTTGCACACGGCTTTAGTTATGACCGGCATGAAAAACCTCCAAGCAGAAAATGCTTATAAAAAAGTACATCCCCATCATAGCATTTTGATGGGGATTTGTAATTAAACAAAGCAATCGCGATATTATACACAATATTGTTTTAAATACGGCTAATCCACGTCTAATGTGTCCGGCGACGGCAACTCGTCGATGCGGGAAGCCACCTGCGAAGGGGAGATGCCGAAGGACATTTTGAAGCGGCGGGAGAAATAGGCGATGCTTTCAAAGCCCATCTCGTCCGCGATCTCGCTGATCGTCTTGTCGCCGGAGATGATCATGCGCAGCGCCGTATCCATGCGCATCTGGTTGTGGTAATTTTTGACCGTCGTGCCGGTGTATTGGCGAAACACCTGCCCGAGATAGTTCGGGGACAAATACAGCTGCCGCGCGAGTTCATCGACGCTGATATGCCGGTCGAGATTGTCCATGATGAACTCCTTGATCTTGTCGATGAGCAGCATCGTGCGGACGGCCGAGCCGCCCTCATGGCCCGCATCCGTGTCGATCATCCAGCTGACGATGTGCAGAACGCAGCGGATGATCTCACGGCGCTTGATGTTGAGCGTATGGCGAAGGTCGCCCGTGCTCATGGGCTTGGAAAGCTCGTTGAACAAGCTCAGCGTGCGGGAGACGGACGGATTGTCCGTGGGCAGCACCTGAGGCAGGTCCTCCCGCAGATGCAGCTCGGGGGAGAAGGAATAGGAGAAGCCGATATAGATGTTCTGTGCCTCCAGCTTACCGGTGTTCAAAAAGGAATGCTCCGTATTCGGCGGCATGAGGAACAGGCTGTTGTCGCTGCAGATGGAACGTTTGCCGCCGCAGTCCATAATAAACGGGTCGGGCTCCGTTTTATAGATATAGACGACCTCCCAGAAATTGTGGCTGTGATATCGTCCGACGTAGCCCGGCGGACAGGTCACGCGGCCGAACAACTCGGTTCGGACCGAATCGTTCAGCTCCAGCTGCTCCCGGTTTTCTTCATATGGCTGTGATTGAGGCATTTTCTATCCCTCTTTACGATTATCCGTAATAATTGATAAAAACGGCAGGATTTATTGTTTTTAACCGGCGCCAAGATATGCTATACTAAACGAAACAAATTCTTTATCTATTATCATAGTATAAAATTTGCCGGAGGTCAAAATGAAAAAGTTTTCCGGAGACGCTTTTTTGATCAACAATGCGGTCGGACAGAAGCTTTATGACGATTATGCAAAGGCCATGCCCATTTTTGATTATCATAATCACCTGAGCGCGCAGGAAATCTGCGAGGACGCGCGCTTTGATACGATCACGGAGCTGTGGCTCGCCCATGACCATTATAAGTGGCGCGCGATGCGCGCCGCGGGCATAGATGAGTTTTACATCACCGGCGACGCGCCGGCGCGCGACAAGTTCCTTAAATTTGCGGCGGTCACAGAAAAGCTGATCGGCTGCCCGCTGTATTACTGGGTGCATTTTGAGCTCGCGTTCTACTTTGACATCCATGAGCCGCTCAGCGAGAAAAATGCGGCGGAGATCTACGAGCGCTGCAACGCGGCGCTGCGCGCGCCGGACTTCAGCGCGCGCGGCTTGATCGAGCGCTCCAATGTAAGGACGCTTTGCACCACGGACGACCCGACGAGCGACCTGCGCTGGCACAGGGCGTTCGCGCAGCAGCAGGCTTCCTTCCGTATGCTGCCCTCCTTCCGCGCCGACCGCGCGCTGCAGATCGAAAGCGACGGATTTTCAAGCTTTATAAAAGAGCTGTCCGACAGCGAGCGGACAGAGATCCGGGATTTTTCCACGCTGCTCGCCGCGCTCGAAAGCGCATTGCGGCGCTTTAAGGAGATCGGCTGCGTCGTCTCCGACCACGGGCTGGAGCGCTGTATGTTTGCGCCGTACGACGAAGCGGCGGCGGCGCGCATCTTTGACGCGCGGCGCGCCGGCGCCGCTGTAAGCGATGGGGATGCGGCGATCTGGCAGACCTGCCTGCTTGTCCGCCTCGCGCGGCTTTACAAAAAATACGGGATCGTCATGCAGCTGCATCTCGGCGCCGCCAGGAACAACAATACGCGGCTGTTCGACAAGCTCGGCCCCGACTGCGGCGCAGACTCGGTCGGCGATTCTCTGTCCGTCAAAGCCGTCGGCCGCCTGCTCGACACGATGAACGACGCCGACGTGCTGCCCAAAACGATCCTCTATCCCATCAACCCCTCCGATTTCACACCGATCGCGGCGATGGCCGTCAACTTCAACTGCGGAAAGGCGCCGAATTATGTGGCGCTCGGAAACGCGTGGTGGTTCAACGACACGGTGCGCGGCATCCGCCGTCAGCTGACGGATCTCATGGAGACGGGCGGCCTGCCGGGCTTTGTGGGGATGCTGACCGACAGCCGGAGTCTTACCTCCTTTACACGGCATGATTTCTTCCGACGCATCCTGTGCGATCTGCTCGGAGATTACGTGGAGAAGGGTGAGTATCCCTGCGACTATGAAACGCTCGGTGCTCTTGTGCGCGACGTCTGTTACAACAATGCGGAACGCTTTTTTGACGAGACGATCCGATGAAGCAATTTTATTATGACAACGAGGAGCCGGATTACGCGCGCTTGAAAGGCATAGGCGGCTGGCTCGTATTTCTGCTTATCCGCCTTGGACTGTCGGTCGTGTCCAGCGGCATGGGCGCCGCGCAGGCGGCGCGGCAGGGAAGCTGGGGCCTTGCAGCTCTGTATATCGTCACGCTGCTGCTGGCGGCGGGGACGGTCGCGCTGATCTTTCTGCGAAAAAAGCAGCTGCGCTGGTGCTATTATGCCTTTGCCGCGGCGAGCTTGCTCGACTACTTTATCGCGCAGGAC
>JAYFQJ010000001.1:0-5183 GCA_034927165.1 Oscillospiraceae bacterium | reverse complement strand
CCGGGCGCCGCCGCACCCGGGGCGGCGCCCTGCTTCTTTATTGCTATCAATAACCGTTCGGATTGCCGCTTTGCCAGCGCCAGGCGTCCGCACACATATCGTCGAGCGTCAGCATCGCCTTCCAGCCGAGCTCCTCTTGCGCGAGCGACGGGTCCGCGAAGTACTGGTCGACGTCGCCGGCGCGGCGGGCGACGACCTTGTAGGGGATGGGCTTCCCGCACGCGCGCTCGAACGCATGGATGACGTCCAGCACCGACTCCGGATGTCCCGTGCCGAGATTGTATATCTTGAGCCCGCAGCCGCTTTCAAGCTTGCGCAGCGCCGCGACGTGCCCTTTTGCGAGATCGACGACGTGGATATAGTCCCGCACGCCGGTGCCGTCGGGGGTGTCGTAGTCGTCGCCGTAGACCTGCACAAACTCCCGCCGGCCGACAGCCACCTGCGCGACGTAGGGCAGCAGGTTGTTCGGGATGCCGTTCGGATCTTCGCCGATGCGCCCGCTTGGATGGGCGCCGATGGGATTGAAATAGCGAAGGATCGCGATGTTGAACGACGGGTCGGCCGCCGCGAGATCCTTGAGGATCTCCTCGATAAAACGCTTTGTGCGCCCGTAGGGGTTCGCGAGCATATAGGGATAATCCTCGGTGATCGGCTTTTTATGCGGGCCGCCGTAGACCGTGGCGCTTGAGGAAAAGACAAAGCTGCGCACGCCGTGCCGCTGCATGGCGTGCAGCACGTTGAGCACCGAATCGAGATTGACGGAATAATAATCGAGCGGTTGTTTCACCGACTCGCCGACCGCCTTGAGGCCCGCAAAATGGATGACCGCATCGATCTCATTGTCGCGGAACAGCGCGTCGACCGCCTGGGGGTCGCACAGCTCGGCTTTTACGAACGGGATGTCCCGCCCTGTGATCTCCCGCAGCCGCTCGAGCACCGCGGGCTTGCTGTTGGACAGATTGTCCGCAATGAGAACCTCGCAGCCCGCCGCGACGAGCTCCACGACGGTGTGCGAACCGATGTAGCCCGTGCCGCCCGTTACAAGAACCTTCATGGCGTATCCTCCTGTTTGTCCGATCTGCCCTTATGATAGCATACGCCCGCGCGCGGAACAATAGGATTTTTTGCTGCGCCGCATGGAAAATCCGCACATAAAAGGGCGCCGACAGCGTCGGCGCCCTTTCGGTTCGCTATTTTATTCCGGTGTGCTCTCCCCGAGCGTCACCTCGAACGTCAGCGTTTTGCTGTCGCGGATGACCTGGATCTCCACGACGTCGCCGACGTTCAGCGCCTGCACGATGGAGCGCACCTCGGTCGATTCGCTGATCGCCGTGCCGTTGACGCTGACGATATAGTCGCCCGCGGCAAGACCCGCCTTCTCCGCGCCGGAGCCGCTGTTCACGCTCTGGATATACACGCCGGTGCGGGACAGGCCGTACTGATACGCCGAGCTGCTGTCGACGTCGATGACATTGATGCCGAGCACCGGCCGACCGGTCACATAGCCGTTATCGATGATCTCGGTCGCGACGGTGATCGCGTCGTTGACGGGGATCGCGAAGCCGAGACCCTCGACGTCCTCGCCGGAGGATTTCGCGTTGACGATGCCCACGAGCTCGCCGTACATATTGAACAGGCCGCCGCCGGAATTGCCCGGGTTGACCGACGCGCTGATCTGCAGCAGCGTCATGTTCTGATTTTCGACCGTGATCTCGCGGTCGAGCGCGCTGATGATGCCCTCGGTGACGGTGCCGCCCAGAGAGCCCAGCGGGTTGCCGATGGCGAGGATCGCGTCGCCGACGCTCAGATCGTCCGAGTCGCCGATGGTCGCGGGCGTCAGACCGCTCGCGTCGATCTTGACGACGGCGATGTCCGACTGGGTATCAGTGCCGACGAGCGTCGCGGTGTATTTGTCGCCTGCGGGCGTCGTGACGTTGATGTTGTTCGCGCCGCTGACGACGTGGTTGTTCGTGATGATGTAGCCGTCCGCAGAGATGATGACGCCGCTGCCGGCGCCCTCGGTGACATACTGACCGAAGAAGTTGCTGAAGGAGGTGACCTCGGTCGTGATCTCCACGACGGAGTCCTTTGTAGCGGAGACGACGCCCGAATAGGAGCCGGACACATCAGACGCCGCGAGATTTTGGTTCTTGTCGACCGACTGCAGCACCACGTCGCCGCTGCCGGACGATTTGTTGACCGCTATCGCGGCGAATGCGCCGCCGAAGCCGCACAGGAAGGACAGCACGACGCACAGGGCGATCATGCCGGCGCTGTGCCTCTTTTTTTCTTTTTTCGGCGTGCCGTTATCGCCGCTCGTCCCGTAGACGGGGATCTGCGTATCGTAATAGCCGCGCGAAGCCCCGCCGCTCTGATAGCTGTTGGTCTGCTGGGATTCGACGGGACGCCCCGTCTCGGGATCATAATTGAAATCTGCCATAAATAACACTCCTTTGAAGGCTGTGCAATGATCTGTGATTTAAACTTGCCGAAAATCAAGGGTATATTTCAGCACAACGCCGACTTATGCGGCGGAGCCGACAATGCTATAATAGTAACGTATGCGAGTAGAATTTGCAAGAAAGGCGATGGCTATGCAAAAGGAGATCACGACCGCCGGTCCGCTGCTCGACGGAGAGGGAAGACTTGCGCAAAGGGGTTACGCGAAAACGCTGCTGCTGCGCTACGACCGCGCCGCGATCCGGGCGGGCGCGCTGCGCATCAAGGAATGGGACTATTATATCGTCACAAACGGCCGCTTCGCGGTCGCGCTGACGGTGGCGGACAACGCTTACATGGGTCTGATGAGCGCCTCTCTTCTCGATTTTGAAAAACCGTGGGAACAGACGACCAGCGTGATGACGTTCATGCCGCGCGGCGGGACCGGTCTGCCGCCGACTACGCTCGCGGGCGACGTGCATTTTGAGAACAAACGCTGCACGTTCGATTTCACGCTGCGCGGGGGCGTGCGCCGGCTCACCTGCCGCCTTGAGCAGTTCAAGGACAAAAAGCCGTTTTCCTGTGCGCTGACGCTCGGCGCGCCGCCGCCGGAATCCATCGTGATGGCTACGCCCTATGCGGACGATCCGCTGGCGTTTTATTACAACCAGAAGATCAACTGTATGCCCGCGAGCGGCACCGCTGAATTCGACGGCAGGACCTACGTCTTTGACGGGGCGGATTCCTTCGGAACCCTCGACTGGGGGCGCGGCGTTTGGACCTATGCCAACACCTGGTACTGGGGCTCCGCTTCCGGGCGCACGGCGGCGGGCGAGGCGGTCGGCTTCAATATCGGGTACGGCTTCGGCGACACCGCGGCCGCGACGGAGAACGCGATCTTTTATAAGGGGCGCACGCACAAGCTCGAGCAGGTGACCTTCAATATCCCGATGAAGGACAAGCGGGAGGATTACCTGCGGCCGTGGACGTTTACGTCGAGCGACGACCGCTTCGTCTGTGATTTCGTTCCCGTGCTCGACCGCGCGGCGTGCACCGACGCGCTGATCATCAAGAGCGATCAGCACCAGGTCTTCGGCCGCTTCACCGGCCGCCTCACACTGGACGGCGGCGAGGTGCTCGAGATCCGCGACCTTCCGGGCTTTGCGGAAAAGGTCGTCAATCGCTGGTGAGCTCTTTCGCTCTTGCAATCCGAATTGTACCGCGGTATGCTTAAATCAGTCTTAAAGCTACAAAATATTTTTACTGGGGGTCATTGCATGGTTGTTTTATGGATCGCGCTGGGGCTTCTTGCGGCGCTGCTCGCCGTCGTACTCGTGCGCGCGGCGTTGTTCCGCCCGAAGAAAACGCAGTCTGCGGCGCCCGCGCCCGTCGAGGCGGACGAGCGCAAGGCGATCGACACGCTCGCGGATATGGTCCGCTGCAAAACGGTCAGCTCGCGGGACGCGGCGCTGACGGACAAAAAGGAATTCGACAAGTTCCGGAAGCTGCTCACGGAGCGCTTCCCGAACGTACATAAGACCTGCTCGCTCGAGCACATCGGCCCGACGGGACTGCTGTATCTGTGGAAGGGCAAGAGCGACAAACAGCCGACGGTGCTTATGTCGCACTACGACGTCGTGCCCGCCGACGAGTCCGCGTGGGACAAGCCGCCGTTCGAGGGGCTCGTTGAGAACGACGTGCTGTGGGGACGCGGCACGCTCGATAACAAGTGTACGCTGTGCGGCATCATGAACGCTGCGGAGCAGCTCATCGGCGAGGGCTTCGTGCCGGAAAACGACGTCTATTTCTCCTTCGCGGGCGATGAGGAGATCGCGGGCGATTCCGCGCCGGCGATCGTCGCGGAGCTGGAAAAGCGCGGCGTGACGCCGGCGCTGGTGCTGGACGAGGGCGGCGCCGTCGTCGAGGATGTTTTCCCGGGCGTCACAGACCGCTGCGCGCTCATCGGCATCGGCGAAAAGGGTATGATGGACCTTGAGTTCAACATCAAGAGCGCGGGCGGACACGCGTCCGCGCCGCCTCCCCACGGCCCGGTGGGCAAGCTCGCGCAGGCCGTCGCGGACGTGGAGAACCATCCGTTCCCCATACGGCTCGGAAAGCCGGTCGCAGAGATGTTCGACACGCTCGGCCGCCGCTCCAGCTTCCTGTATCGCATGATCTTCGCGAACCTGTGGCTGTTCCTGCCCGTGCTCGATTCTCTTTGCAAAAAGTCGGGCGGCGAGCCCAACGCGATGATGCGCACGACCTGCGCGTTCACGATGATGGAGGGCAGCAAGGCGAGCAACGTGATGCCGCCGGAGGCGCACGTCGTCGCAAACCTGCGCCTTGCGGAGGGCGACACGCAGCAAAGCGCCGTCGAATACATCAAAAAGACGATCCGCAACGACGAGATCGAGCTGAAGGAGTGGTACGGCATGAATCCGTCCATCGCTTCAGACACCGCTTCGGACGGCTACAAAAAGCTGCGCACCGCCGTCGAGCAGACGTGGGAGGGCGCCATTGTGTCGCCGTATCTGATGGTCCAGTGCAGCGATTCGCGCCACTTCTGCCGCATTACCGACAAGGTCATGCGCTTTTCCGCCGCCGAATTCACAAAGGCGGAGCGCTCGTACATCCACGGCAACAACGAGCGCATCCCGGTCGACAAGATCGTGACGACGGTGAAATTTTATATTCGTCTCATAAAGCAGTGCTGAGGATTCTTTAAAGAAGCGGGGGCGGGGTAA
>JAYFQJ010000011.1:0-18379 GCA_034927165.1 Oscillospiraceae bacterium | reverse complement strand
CTTTATCCAGGACGCCGCGAAATACGCCACCGTTGCGGCGGCGGACGGCATGGAGAACGGCGGCGGCGGCGTGGCCGGTCTCGGCGCGCAGATGGCGATCGGCGCGCAGATCGCGCAGCAGATGACCGGCGCGCAGACCCCTGCGCAGCAGACCGCAGCGCAGCCCGCCGCAGGAGAACGCTTCTGCCCGAAATGCCGCAGGATGGTCACGGGGAAATTCTGCCCCGACTGCGGCACGCAGACGGTCTGATCCCTTTTCATCTCAAACCTAAAAAGGCTCCCGCCAAGGCGGGAGCCTTTATTTTGCTTTCAGCGGCGCGCTTGCGCCTTTTGCGGATACACGACCTCAAACTCCTCCAGCACGCACAGGCCGTCCTCCTGAAACTCGAGCCCTGCGGCCCGGTAGTCCGGCGTGAATGCCTCTCTGTGGACGGCTTGCCAATACGCGAGGCTGCGGTCGCTCTCTCCCTCGAGATACGCGTGCCGCGCGTCGACCTCGTTAAACGGAACGACCCTGACCCTGCTTGTTCGTATAATGCAGACTGCGTCGCCCGCGTCCGTGAGGATCACGCTGCAGCACCCCGTGGTTGGGAGGGGCTCGTTCTCGCTCTCATAGGCGATATAGGCACTGGCCGTCGCCGTTTTGATCCCCGCAAGGGTCAGCTCTGCCAGCCGGTCGCCGGCCGCGCCGCCGCCGCAGAACGCCCAGGCCTCATAGGGCGCATCCACGCCGCTTTGCCCTGCATATGCCTGCCACATGGTTTCAGCTGTCATTCGCTTTTCTCCTGCTTTTTACGCATTCACACGCCGGTGACGTATTGTTCCACCTTCGCAAACGCGGCGCGCTCGACCGTCGCCGTCACGAGAACGCCGTCCGCAGCGTATTCCTCCGACAGCACATTGCCCCGCGCGCGCAGAAAAGAGAGAAGCGACAGCTGATCGAACGGCAGCTTGAGCGTACAGCGGACGACCCGTTCGGCGAGCAGCTTCGAGACCTGCGCGAGCAGCGCGTCGAGCCCCGCGCCGGTCGCCGCCGACACCGGCAGCCCGGGCAGCGCCGCCGCCGTGTCGACAAGATCGCACTTGTTGAATACAGTGATGCGGGGGATATCCGCCGCGCCGATGCCCGCGAGCACGTCGCGGGTCACCTGCTGCTGCTCGGGCCACGCGGCGGACGACGCGTCCAGCACCTCGAGGATGAGGTCGGCGTAGCGCGCCTCCTCGAGCGTCGACTTGACCGCGTCGACGCGGTTGTGCGGCAGACGGCTGACAAAGCCGACCGTGTCGACGAGCACGATCTGCTGCAGCTCGCCGACGGCGAGGCTGCGCACCGTGGGGTCGAGCGTCGCGAACAGCTTGTTTTCCGCGAGCACGTCCGCGCCCGTGAGGGAATTCAGCAGCGACGACTTGCCGACGTTCGTATAGCCGACGAGCGCAACGACCGGGACGCCGGCCTTTTGCCGGCGCACACGGGTGACCGCCCGCCGCTTTTCCACCTCCGCGAGGCGATCCTTTAAAAGTGAAATGCGCGCGCGGATATACCGGCGGTAGCTCTCGCGCTTCGTCTCGCCCGGGCCGCGCGTGCCGATGCGGCCGCCCGCGCCGCCCGAGGCGCTGCCGCCGATGCGGGACAGCGCTGTACCCGCCCCCGCAAGCCGCGGCAGGCGGTAGTTGAGCTGCGCGAGCTCCACTTGCAGCTTGCCCTCGGCGGTCTTCGCGGCCTGCGCGAAGATATCAAGGATGAGCGTCGTGCGGTCGACGACGTCGACGCCCACGGCGTTCTCCATGTTTTTCTGGGTGGAGCCGGTCCGCTCGTCGTCCACGACGAGGGTATCCGCGCCGAGCCGTTCGCACAGCTCCTGCGCCTCGGCGAGCTTGCCCGCGCCGAGGTAGCCCGCGCGGTCCGGCTTCTCACGCCGCTGCACGACCTCCGCGAGCACGACGGCGCCCGCCGTCTCGCACAGCGCGCACAGCTCCTCGAGCGACGCGTCCACGTCGTATGCGCCCGTGTCCGCCGCGGCGAGCACCACGCGCTCGGGCCCTTCGCCGCCCGTTTCCTTTAAATCGCCTTTTTGATTGTCTGCTTTATCTGTTATGTTCATAGAGATACTATACCACGCGCCGCGACAAAGATACAATATTTTGCGCGCGCGCCCGCAGTGTGTTATACTTTTTAAAAATCTTTTTATCAGGGGGAACGGCCATGCGGCTGCGCTTTACAAAAATGCAGGGGGCGGGCAACGATTATATTTATATCGACTGCATGAACGATGACATAGCCCTCTCCCCTGAACAGATCAGGGCGCTTTCCCTGCGCCGCTTCGGCGTCGGCGCGGACGGCGTCATCTTTATCCGCAAAAGCGCGGTCGCCGACGGCTTTATGGATATGTACAACGCCGACGGCACGCCCGGCGCGATGTGCGGCAACGGTGTGCGCTGCGTGGGAAAATATCTTTTTGACAACGGCCGCGCGAAAAGCGCGCAGGTAACGGTGGAGACACGCAGCGGCGTAAAAACGCTGACAATGGACGTCGGTACGGATGGGCGCGCGGCGGGCGCGGACGTCGACATGGGAGAAGCGCGCCTCGCGTGCGCCGACGTGCCGGTGCTGTGGGACGGCGACTCCCTCGACGTGCCCGTCCCGATCGGCGGCACGACCTATCACGCGTGCTGCGCGTCGATGGGCAATCCGCACGCGGTGCTGTTCGTGGACGACCCGGACGCCGTCGATCTGCCGGCGCTCGGTCCGCAGTTTGAGCGGCACCCCCTGTTTCCCGACCGCGTCAATACGGAGTTTGTGTCCGCGGTGTCCCCGACGCAGCTCAAAATGCGCGTGTGGGAGCGCGGCGCGGGCGAGACGCTCGCGTGCGGCACGGGCGCGTGCGCGGCGGCGGTCGCGGCGGTGCGCCGGGGCCTTTGCGCCTATGACACGCCCATCACCGTCGTTTTGCGCGGCGGAGCGCTTGAGATCACGTATCACAAAAACGGCCGCGTGACGATGCGCGGCGAGGCGGTCGCCGTCTATTCCGGCGAGATCGAGCTTTGATAAGGAGAACGGCCATGATCAATGAAAATTTCGCGCGCATGGAAAAAAATTATCTGTTCGCCGAGGTCGCGCAGCGCGTCGCGGACTACAAAAACGCGCACCCGGGCTGCGACATCATCAGCATGGGCATCGGCGACGTGACGCGCCCGCTCGCGCCGACAGTCGTCGAAGCGCTCAGGAAGGCGGCGGCGGAGATGGGCTGCGCCGAGACCTTCCGCGGCTACGGCCCGTACGAGGGCTACGCATTTTTGCGCGACGCCGTCAGCGATTATTACAAGGGGCGCGGCGCGGACGTCAGCGCGAAGGATATCTTTATCGGCGACGGGGCGAAAAACGATCTCGGCGCGATCCTCGACCTGTTCGCCCCCGGCGCGACGGCGATCATCCCCGATCCCGTCTACCCCGCGTATGTAGACGCGAGCGTCATCGCCGGCAACCGCATCCTCTATGCGGCCGGCTCGCCGGACAACGGTTTCCTTCCCGCGCCGCCGCGGGAAGGCGCGGATCTTGTGTATCTCTGTTCGCCGAACAACCCGACGGGCGCGGTCTATACAAAAGACGGCCTGCGCGCGTGGGTCGAGTACGCGAACGGCTGCGGCGCGGTGCTGCTGTTCGACGCGGCCTACGAGCGCTTCATTTCGAACGCATCGCTGCCGCACAGCATCTATGAGATCGACGGCGCCGAGCGCTGCGCGATCGAGTTCTGCTCCTTTTCCAAGACGGCGGGCTTTACGGGCGTGCGCTGCGGCTGGACGGTCGTGCCGAAGACGCTCGTGCGGGACGGGCAGAATCTCCGCGAGCTGTGGGCGCGGCGCGCGGCGGCAAAATACAACGGAACGTCCTACATCGTCCAGCGCGGCGCACAGGCGGTGTTTTCCCCACAAGGAGCACTTGAAATCGACGCGAACATCGACTATTATAAAACCAACGCCGCGCTGCTCGGCGCGGCGCTGGCCGCGGCGGGCATCCGTTATTTCGGCGCTGAGCATTCGCCCTATCTCTGGTTTGACTGCGCAGGCCGCGCGTCGTGGGACGTTTTCGGCCTGCTGCTCGACAAGGCGAAGGTCGTGTGCACCCCTGGCGCGGGCTTCGGCTCCCACGGGGAGGGCTATTGCCGCCTGACCGCCTTCGGCACGCGCGAAAATACCGAGCGCGCCGCCGGGCGCATCACCGCGGCGCTCTCAAATCAGTTTTAAGCAGAGTATGAATAAAGAGGTTTAAAAAATGATCTGTAAATCCTGCGGCGCGTCCAATCCCGACGACGCGCTTTACTGCTCCGGCTGCGGCGCAAAGCTCGCCGAACAGTCGCTGCCCTTGTACGGTGTTGACGCGCAGTCTCCCGCGAGCGACCTGCAGTCGCCTGCCGGCGGCACGCAGCCCCCGCAGGCGCCGGCGAGCAGCGCGCCCGAGAGCTACCGGCCCGTGTCCGCGCCTACATTCCCGAGCTACGGCGCGTCGGAGAACAAAGGCGCGCCCAACCCCTACGCCGGCAATTATACTGGCTACACGAACGGCACGCCGCTCACCGGGGACAGCTCCCGCGACTGGGCGGGCACGGCTGCAATGGTGTGCGGCATCATTTCCCTGCCCTGCTGCTTCACGGCGGTGGGCGGGCTGGTGCTGGGCATCTGCGCGATCGTCTTCGGCATCCTCGGCGTCAAGAGCAACAAGCGCTCCATGGCCATCGTCGGCATCGTCTGCGGCGCCGTCGGAGTCTTTGTCTCCCTGATCATGCTCGCCGCGGTGATCTACGTCATGAAGGACCCGACGTTCATGGATGAATTCATGAGCGAATATGAGAGTATGCAGCTGTAAAACGCGCGCGGCTCACCGAAGCCGCACGCTGCTTTTCGTCCATCTCGCGGCGGGCGCGGCCATCGCGCTCGCCGCGCTGCTCTTTTTTAAAACGGGCCTGCGCTTCTGGCCCTGCGCTCTGCATCGCCTCACAGGATTGTACTGCCTCACCTGCGGAGCGACGCGCGCCGTCGGCGCGCTGCTGTCGCTCGACCTTGCGCTCTCGGCCGCGCTCAATCCCGTGCCGCTGCTGCTGGTCGGGTTCTGGCTGCTCGTCGTGCTGTTCGAGGCGGCGCAGGCGCTGCGCGGACGGGACAGGCCCTTTCGGTGGCTGGTGCCCTGTGTCGTTTTCATCCTTGTTTGCGCGGGGATTTTCTGCGTGCTGCGCAACGTCGGGGTGCTGCCGCCGCTTTGACGGTTGACATTTTTCCTTTCTTCGTATATATTGTTAAACAAATATTATCTCTCACAAAGCGTTGACGGGGACAAGAAGACCGCGCGCCGGACCAAAGAGAGCCGCTGTTCGGTGTAAGGCGGCGTCACGGTCGGCCTTCGCATCACCCCCGAGCTGCGCCGCCGAATCAAAATAGGCGTCGCCGGAGCCCTCCGTTAGTGGGGCGCGCGTTGATTGGCGCGGCGAGCGGCCGTTTTTTGCGGCAACACGGGTGGTATCGCGGAGTATGTCTTCGTCCCGACACGGGGCGGAGGCATTTATTTTTTAGGACGAGGGAATGCGCATGGAACCGATCTACAGAGAATTTCTGACGGAGAGCTTTGACGAAAACGGCGTCATATGCGGGGTGGATTTTCACTATCCGGACAACTTCAACTTCGCGTTCGACGTGGTCGACGCGCTCGCGCGCCGCTGCCCGGACAAGACCGCGATGCTCTGGCTGTCAAAGGACAAGGAGAAGCGGGTCTTCACCTTCGGCGATATCGCGCGGGACAGCGCGCGCGCGGCAAACTATTTCCGATCGCTCGGCATCAAAAAGGGCGACGTGGTACTGCTCATTCTCAAGCGGCACTATCAGTTCTGGTCGGCGATGATGGGTCTTTGCAAGCTGGGCGCCATCGCCGTGCCGGCGACCTATCAGCTGACGAAAAAAGATCTCGTTTACCGCTTCAACCGCGCGGGCATCAAGGCGATCCTCTGCACGGGCGAGGGCGACGTCGCGGCGGCGGCGGATGCTTCGCTGCCGGAATCGCCGACGGTGCAGCTGCGCGTCATGGTCAACGGGCGGCGGGACGGCTGGCTCGACTACGACGCGGGCCTCGCGGCGCAGTCCGACGTTTTTGAGCGTCCGGCGGGCGCGGACGCGACGGCGGCGGAGGACATCATGCTCATGTATTTCACCTCCGGCACGACGAGCTACCCGAAGATCGCAGCGCACACCTTCACCTATCCCGTGGGCCACATCCTCACCGGCGCCGCGTGGCACAGCTGCCGGCCCGGCGGGCTGCACTTCACCATCGCAGAAACGGGCTGGGGCAAGGCGGTGTGGGGCAAGCTGTACGGGCAGTGGATGTGCGAGAGCGCGGTGTTCGTATACGACTTTGACCGTTTCCACGCGGACGATATGCTGACGGTCATGCAGGACAATAGGATCACGACCTTCTGTGCGCCGCCGACGATGTACCGCTTCTTTATCCACGAGGATTTTGAAAAGTACGACCTGTCCTCCATTCAATACGCGACGACGGCGGGCGAGGCGCTCAACCCGGAGGTCTACAACCGCTTCCTCGCCGCGACGGGGCTGCGCATCATGGAGGGCTTCGGGCAGACCGAGACGACGCTGACTGTCTTCAATCCCGTCCATTCGATCAACAAGGTCGGCTCTATGGGCCGGCCGAGCCCGCAATATCACATTGAGCTGCTCGACGACGACGATCAACCGGTCGACCCGGGCGTCGTCGGGGAGATCTGCCTCAACACGAAAAACGGAAAGCCCGTGGGTATGTTCCGGGAATACTACAACGATCCCGCGGCGACGGCGGCCGCCTGGCACGACGGCTATTACCACACCGGCGACACGGCGTGGCGCGACGAAGAGGGCTATTTGTGGTTCGTCGGCCGGCGGGACGATCTCATCAAGTCGAGCGGCTACCGCATCAGCCCGTTCGAGATCGAGAGTGTGCTCATGGAGCACCCGGCCGTGCTCGAGTGCGCCGTCACCGGCATCCCCGACGCGCTGCGCGGGCAGCTCGTCAAGGCGACCATCGTGCTCGCGCGGGGCTTCGAGGGCACCGACGCGCTGAAAAAAGAGATCCAGGATTACGTCAAGCACCTGACGGCGCCCTACAAATATCCGCGCGCGATCGAGTTTGTCGCGGAGCTGCCGAAAACAATCAGCGGCAAGATCCGCCACAGCGTCATCCGCGAGGAAGATCGAGCCAAAGCGCAGGAACAGAAATAAGGAGAAAAAATTATGCTTAAAATGGTATCGTTGGACGAATATGTTCAGTTTTTCGGCGAGGTGCCGTGGGACGGCATCCGCGCATTCGGGGAGCTGACGCTCTACGACCGCACGCCGAAGGAGCTCATCCATGAGCGCATCAAGGACGCCGACGTCGTTTTCATCACAAAGACGCCGCTGGGCGCCGCCGAATTCGACGCCGCGCCGCATCTGGAGCTCATCTGTGTCGTCGCGACGGGTTACAACATGATCGACACGGCGGAAGCCGCGCGCCGCGGCATCGTCGTGTGCAACGCGCCGGGCTACAGCACCGAATCGGTCGTACAGCACACCTTTGCGCTGCTGCTCGAGCTGTGTGTGCACGTCGGGGAATACAGCCCGCTCGCACACGGCCCGCGCTGGGTCGAGAACGACGGCTTCTCCTTCCTCGATTTCCCCGTCACTGAGATCTGCGGCAAAACGCTGGGCATCGTGGGCTTCGGCGCCATCGGCCGCCGCGTCGCGCAAGTCGCGCTCGCGTTCGGCATGAAGGTGCTCTACAACCGCCGCGCAGGCGCGGACGCCGCCGTCGACGGCGCGAACATAGGTTATGCGGATCTCGACGCGCTGTTTCGCGAAAGCGACGTCGTCACGCTGCACTGCCCGCTGACGCCGGAGACGAAGGGTCTTGTCAACGCGGCGCGCATCGCTTCGATGAAGGACGGCGCGATGCTGATCAACACCGCGCGCGGCCCCATTATCGAGGACCGGGCGCTCGCCGACGCGCTCAACGCCGGCAAGCTCGCGGGCGCGGGGCTGGACGTCATGACGACCGAGCCGCCCAAGGCGGACAATCCGCTGCTGACGGCCAAAAACGTCGTGCTCACGCCGCACATCGCCTGGGCGCCGCTCGAAGCGCGCCGCCGGCTGATGACCATCTGCGAGGACAACGTCAAAGCCTTTGTCGCGGGGCGTCCCATCCACAGGGTCAACTGATGTTTCGCTTTAAAACGCGATTGACAACCCCCGCGTTTTATGCTAAACTACCTTAAAATCACAAGCTAAAGACTGTGATGAGGAGTAGTACGAGGATATCCCCGATCCACAAGAGAGCGGCGGGCGCTGAGATCGCCGCGTTCGGGGTCTTCGGAAGTAGCCTTTGAGTCGCGGACCGAAAGGGCGGACGCCCGAGTAGACTCCGACGTGTTCCCGCCGACGTTACACGGCGGACGGAATGGAAGTTCCGGTCAAGCGCGCGTCCTTTCGGGCGCGAAGGCGGGTGGTACCGCGTGGCTGCATTTGCCGCGTCCTGTTGTTTTTACGACAGGACGCTTTTTTATTTTTCCTTCGGAGGCTTTTTATGATCGCAAGCAAATTTCTCACAAAGACCACGTTCGATTCCTACGAGGATTTTATCCGGAATTACTATCTGCAGTATCCGGACAACTTCAACTTTGCGACGCACGTCGTTGACGCGTATGCGCTCGAGGAGCCGGAGCGGCGCGCGCTCGTGTGGTGTGACGACGAGGGGCGCGAGCGCATCTTCACCTTCAAGGATATCAGCGACATCAGCAAGCGTACCGCCGCGTATCTGCGGAAGATCGGCATCGGCAAGGGCGACCGCGTCATGATGATCCTCAAGCGCCGCTGGGAATACTGGACGACCGTCGTCGCGCTGCACCGCATCGGCGCCATCGCCATTCCCGCGTCGTTTCAGCTGCGCGACAGCGACATCGCCTACCGCGTCAACGCCGCGAACGTGAAGCTGCTCATCGCCGCGGACGACGATTTTATCATCAATCAGGTGGAGCTCGCCCGTCCGCAGTGCCCGGGGCTTGAGAAGGTCGCGCTCATCCGCAAGCGGCGCGACGGCTGGCTGGAGTTCTCCCGCGGCGTGGACAACACAAGGGAGGAGTTCACCGTCGACGACACCATCTCCTTCGACGACCATATGCTCATCTACTTCACCTCCGGCACCGACGGTTATCCGAAGATGGTGGTGCATCCCTACACTTATCCGCTCGGGCACATCGTGACGGCGGGCTACTGGCAGTGCGTCGTGGACGGCGGGCTGCATTTCACCGGCGTCGATTCGGGCTGGGCGAAGTTCGGCTGGGGGCTCATCTACGGTCAGTGGCTGTGCGGCAGCGCCGTGCTCGGCTACGACGCGGACAACAAATTCAACCCGCGCAACCTTATCAATGTTATCAGGAAATACCGGCCGACGACCGTCTGCGTGCCGGGCACCATTTACCGTTTCCTGATGCGCGAGGGGCTCACGCACGAGGACTTTGCGAGCGTGCGCCACTGCTGCACCGCAGGCGAGCCGCTGACGCCCGCCATCATCGAGGATTTTAAGAGCATCACGGGCCTCGACATCTACGAGGGCTACGGCCAGTCGGAAAGCTCGGTGCTCGTGGCCAATTTCCCCTGGTTCGCGCCGCGCGCCGGCTCGATGGGCCGCCCGTCGCCGCTGTACAACATCGTGCTGCAGGACGAGCGCGGGCGCATCTGT
Organism: Oscillospiraceae bacterium; assembly: GCA_034927165.1. Classification (GTDB taxonomy): domain Bacteria; phylum Bacillota; class Clostridia; order Oscillospirales; family Ruminococcaceae; genus JAYFNU01. The sequence continues at coordinate 8,631 of JAYFQJ010000011.1, read as the reverse complement.
CCGCCGGGCGTCGAGGGGGAGATCGTCGTGCGCAGCCTGCAGTACGGCCTGCCCGAGGGGCTTATTCAAGGCTACTTCCGCGACGGGCAGGTCTTCAACGCCTACGGGGACAGCTTTGTCTACCACACGGGCGATCTCGCCTATCGCGACGAGGACGGGTATTTCTGGTTCGTCGGGCGCACGGACGACGTCATCAAATGCTCCGCCTACCGCATCGGGCCGTTTGAGATCGAGAGCGTGCTGTATAAGCATCCCGCCGTGCTCGAGTGCGCCATCACCGGCGCGCCGGACGAGATCCGCGGCCAGGTCGTCAAGGCGAGCATCGTGCTCGCCGAAGGCTACGCCCCCTCGCCAGAGCTCACGAAGGAGTTACAGGACTACGTCAAGCAGCACACCGCGCCCTACAAGTACCCCCGCATCGTCGATTATGTCGACAGCCTGCCCAAGACGACCTCCGGCAAGATCATCCGCAAGAAGATCCGTCTGACCGACGACGAGAAGAAAGCGTATTGATCGGTTGTATTCGCCCGCGCGCATGGTATACTGTTTTTGACAGCACGAAATTCGAAGGAGGTCGTTAATTATGGCAAAATTGTTTTTGCGACGGCTGTGCGCGGCAGCGCTGCTTTTGTGTGTTTTGCTGACGCTCGCTGCGTGCGACACAAAAACGAATGATGCGCCGTCTGCCGCACAGCAAACGACGCACACGGAAGGCGCGGACGCGCTCGCGGCCATGCCTGCGTCTGAGCTGACGCAGGATCTCAGCACATACCCCGCCCCGGATTTCCTGACGCAGGACCAGCAGTCGCTCTATCAGGCGGCGCTGCGCATCTATCTCGCCTACAGCTACGCCAACGCGTGGCAGCCGGATTCCGCGGACCGCTTTGAGAACGAAAAGGGCTGGGGTTACGTCCGCGACGCGGCATTTGAAGACTACGATGCGTTTCACGCTATGCTGTGCGGTGTGTTTACGGACGACTATGTCGCGCTGCTCGAAAGTACCGGGCGCTATATCGAAGGCGAAAGCGGCGGCGTCTATTTTCTGGACGGCGGCGTCGGCAGCGACATCACCTACATCGACTGCACCTATGCGTTGAAAACGCAGTCTGACAGCGAGCTCACCTATACGATCACCGCGCGCTACAACGACGACGCCGTCTTCGGCGAGGGCGGCGACAGGGCAAAGGATTACACAAAGGCGTTCGACGTCACACTCAAAAACACCGACAACGGCTGGCGGTTCGACAATTTTGAGCTGCCCGACGCGCCGGGGCTCGCTTAACGGCAGAGCGCGCCGCCCACGCAGGGCTGCAAAAAAGACGGATCTCACCGATCCGTCTTTTTCTTTTCGCCGGACGCGCCCGCGCGCGGATAGGCCGCCGGCTCCTGCGTGAGCCCGGCGAGGTAATCCATGCTCGTATCCAGCGCCAGCGCAATGCGGCGACACTGCTCAAAGGTATAAAATCGCTTTCCGCTTTCCAGCTTGGAGTAATCGCTCTGATCGATCCCCGTCAGCAGCTGCATCTTTACTTGTGTATAGCCGCGTTTCTTGCGCAGCTCTCTCAGCCTTCCCACATTGCATCACCGGAAAAATTATGTCATATTGACCTATTGATAATATGGTTATTTTGACCTATAATAATCAATGTGCGGCTTCCCCTTATTTCTTCCAAACAAAAAAACGACGGGGCGCACACAAAAAGGGAGCCTGAATCAGGCTCCCTTTTCTTTGTCCGCTGCTGTAATTTTAGGCGACGTATGATATAATTCACCTATCGATTTTATAAGAAAGAGAACAGTTTTTATGGCTTCCATTCCGCAGATTCTCGCGGCCGAATTCAAGGTGCCGCAGCAGCGCGTCGACAACATTGTCGCGCTCATCGACGAGGGAAATACCATTCCCTTTATCGCCCGTTACCGCAAGGAGCTCACCGGCTCGATGGACGACCAGGTGCTGCGCGAGCTGTCCGAGCGCCTCGCGTACCTGCGCGCGCTCGACGCACGCCGCGAGGAGGTAAAAAAGTCCATTGCCGAGCAGGAAAAGCTGACGGACGAGCTGTCCGCCGCCATCGACGCGGCCGCGACGCTCGCCGAGATCGAGGATCTCTACCGCCCCTATAAGCCCAAGCGCCGCACGCGCGCGTCCATCGCCCGGGAAAAGGGTCTCGAGCCGCTCGCGGCGTATCTGCTCGCGCAGGACAAAAGCGCCGACCCGCTCGCGAAAGCGGCGGAGTTTATCGATGAAGAAAAGGGCGTTGTCGATGCGCAGAGCGCGCTCGCGGGCGCGCGCGACATCATCGCCGAAAATCTGTCGGACAGCGCGGACATACGCAAGGAGCTGCGCCGCATCATCCGTCTGCGCGGCAGCGTGAGCGCGAAGGCCGCAAAGGACGAGGACAGCGTCTACCGCAATTATTATGATTACACCGAGCCCGTCGGCAGGATCCAAAGCCACCGCGTGCTCGCCGTCAACCGCGGCGAGCGGGAGGGCTTTTTAAAGGTCGCCGTCGATATTCCGCGCGAGGAATCAGTCGGCATGATCGAAAAAGCGATCATCCGGAACGACTCTCCGTGCAAGGAGCAGCTGCAGCTCGCCGCCGCGGACGGCTTTGACCGTCTTATCGCGCCGTCTGTCGAGCGAGAGATCCGCAGCGCACTGACCGACGCCGCCGACGAGCAGGCGATCAAAACCTTCGGGCTCAATCTCAAGCCGCTGCTGCTGCAGCCGCCCGTCAAGGACAAGGTGACGCTGGGGCTCGATCCCGCCTACCGCACCGGCTGCAAGATCGCCGTTGTGGACGGCACCGGCAAGGTGCTCGCGACGGCGGTCGTCTATCCGACGCCGCCGCACAACAAGATAGACGAAGCGCGCGAAAAGATCAACGCGCTCATTAAAAAATTTGATGTGGACGTCATCTCCATCGGCAACGGCACCGCCTCGCGCGAATCGGAGCAATTCGTCGCCGACACCATCAAGGGCACGCCGGTCAAGTATATGATCGTCAGCGAGGCGGGCGCGTCGGTCTATTCCGCGAGCAAGCTCGCCGCGAACGAGTTCCCCGATTATGACGTATCGCTGCGCAGCGCCGTGTCCATCGCGCGCCGCTTGCAGGATCCGCTCGCAGAGCTCGTCAAAATCGACCCGAAGAGCATCGGCGTCGGCCAGTACCAGCACGATATGCCCCCCGCGCAGCTCGACGCGGCGCTCGGCGGCGTCGTGGAGGACTGCGTCAACGCCGTCGGCGTCGACCTCAACACCGCGTCGCCGTCGCTGCTGTCCTACGTGGCGGGCGTCAACGCGGGCGTGTCCAAAAACATCGTCGCCTACCGCGAGGAAAGCGGCGAGTTCAAAAGCCGCAAAGAGCTTTTAAAGGTTCCGAAGCTCGGCAAGGCCGCTTTTGTGCAGTGCGCGGGCTTCCTGCGCATCCCCGGCGCAAAAAACCCGCTCGACAACACGGGGGTGCACCCCGAATCCTATGCCGCCGCGGAGCAGCTGCTCTCGCTGTGCGGCTACACACTGGCCGACGTGTCGGCGGGCGCGCTCGAAGCGCTGCCCGACCGCCTCGCCGCGCACGGCGAGGCGGCTGCCGCCGCCGCGTGCGGCGTCGGCGTGCCGACACTGCGCGATATCGTCAAGGAGCTGATGAAGCCGGGCCGCGACTTGCGCGACGAGCTGCCGCCCCCCGTGCTGCGCAGCGACGTGCTGTCGATGGACGACCTGCTGCCCGGCATGGAGCTCACGGGCACGGTGCGCAACGTCGTCGACTTCGGCGCGTTCGTCGACATCGGCGTGCACGAGGACGGCCTCGTGCACATCTCCCGCATGGCGACGCGCTACATCAAGCACCCGTCCAACGTCGTAAAAACGGGCGACGTCGTCACCGTCTGGGTGCTGGACGTCGACAAGGCGAAAAAGCGCATCTCGCTGACGATGCTAAAGCCGGAAACAAAAAACTGAATCCCCGCAAAAAAGAGCCGCTGCACAGCGGCTCTTTCCTTTTTATCCGTTCCTCGCAGATTCAGCATGGTCCTCTCTTTGCAGCTCTGCGAGCAGGATACGAAATACCGGCGCGGCACGTTCAGAAAATATAATCCCGCAAATACTTTCTGCCGAAAATCAAATCGTACTGGATCAATTGACGCTGCTCGTATTCCGCCTGCTGTTCCTCGGTTTTGGTGAAATAGACCTCGCCGTCCGTCCCGACACAGTAGTTGGCCGTCATGCCGTTCGCGGACGTAAAGTTATTAAAAATATAATCAAAATAGGCGGGGCGCGCTACGTCATAGACTGCCAGCGCATTCACAAGCAGTCGATTCGGTACGATCGTGCCGAATGACGTGCCGTCGTGCGAGCGGTCATAATTGCTCCACACGAGGTAGGGGGTTGAATGATACGCAGCAAAATTTTCTTCCGGCGAAAACTCGTCATATTTCTTCAAGATGTATTCTGTTCCATCGGAAGCTTTGTCGCCAAGCGCAGGCTGATGATCCCCGACAACTACAAGTATCACATCGCGATCTACATTTGAAAGATAATCTGCCAATTCGCCGATCGCCTCATCCGTGTGAAGAAGCGCCGTGCCGTACTGCGCCATGACCTGTACATCTTCTTCACAATAAGTACTGCTTGTGCAGCCCACAGTTTCTTCCGGCGAATATCTGTCCTCGATCATCGGGGAATGGTTTTGCATCGTCAGCGCGTGGATCATCACCGGCGCCTCTGATCGGACCGCCTGCTCATACAATGACTCGATCTTTTCAACGCACGCTTTGTCACTGATGTAATAGCCGCTCATTTCAGGATCTTCAAAGGAATCTTTAAAATACACATGTTCAAAGCCCAACATCGGGTACGCATTTCTTCTGTTGTAGAGCTCATCCGTGTGGGCATGGACTGCGTACGTTTGATATCCTGTTTCCCGCAGATATTCCACAGCGCCGGGAAATCGGTCGTACAAATAGAGCGTAAAGGCCGTAGTTGATATCTGCGTGTCGTTGGACGTGAATCCTGTGAGCACTTCGAACTCAACATCTGCCGTGCCGCCGCCGAACAGGGCTGTCACGGACGTTCCGCTTATCCCCTCCCCGCTCAGGCGATCATAGTTGGCAAACAGATCGCGGTCATACACCACATCATATTGATCGATGCGCGACCAGCTCTCAATAACGACAACAACAATGTCCGGCGTTTTCTGTTCTTTCTGCGCGCAGCTGCTGATATCGTTTCCGAGCTGAGCCAAATATTCTTTTTCGTAATCCGCCGGCTTTGAAGGGAGTATTGAGCGCAGCGTGACCAACGACTGCGTGTAAAACGTATTCTCATAATATCGTCGCTCCTGCGCCCGCGTGCTCATTTTTTGATAGCCGAGCGCAGCCATGCAGCTTTCGTTAAATGGGACAAGCCACAAATAGGCGACCGCCAAAAGGGTGCAGCCCAAAAAGGCGGCACTGGCCCGAAGGCATTTTGCTGTTCTGCTTTTTCCTTGCAGATAATTCGGTATGCGCACAGGCAAAAACAGCAATAATATCCCAAGCGAACAAAGTGCGATCAGCAAGGTCGTCTTGGATATGACCACCGTATACCCGTTTCGCATTACCAGCAGCGCATCTTTAAGCGCAAAAATATCGCCCGGAAGCACCGGGTCACCGCGGTAAAGCAGTTTGTTCCAGTTCGCTAAGCCAATAATAGCGGACAGCATACAGAGGATGCCGGTTGAAATACTGATGCGCCGCACGACAGCTGTCAGGGCCAAATGCATAAGCAAAAACAAAAGGTAGCTGACCGCAATCATGCTGGCTCGGGTGAAAATATATTCATAAAACGTTCCGTTAGCCAAGCTGAGCCGGATCGCTTCGGGGATCACGGCGACAATATACGGCGTCACAAACAGCAAAACATAAAAAAATACATTGTTGACTTTCGGCGCAGACAGCCACTTTCTCATCGCGAATCTTCTCCCCGGTAATGACGTTGCCGATTTCAGTAAATGCTTCGATGCGCACGGCCCCGAACGCAGTGCAATACAAAAAGGGGAAACGGGTGATCGTTTCCCCTTTAACTTAACTCAATAGCCGAGATAACTGAGGTTCATATCGACATAGCCGCTGATGCCGCTGACGGAGCCCTTGGAGGAGTACTGCCAGATATCGTAGCGCCGCGCATAGCTCGTCTTGTCGGTATAATGCGCGAGCCAGATGACGTAGCTCTCGAGCTGGCTTGTGTACATTTTGCTCTCGAAATAGTACTTGTTCGCGTACACCGCCGGCGTATAGCCGCCGTTGCGGATGGTCTCGCAGAACGCGCGGCAGATCTTGGTGCGCTGCTCGGCGGTCAGCTTGTCCGCGCGGCCGCCCGAATATTCGACGTCGATGGCGATGGGATAGCTGACGTTCCAGCCCTGCACATACTGCAGGCACATACTCGCCTCCTCGATGGCCTCCTGCTCGGTGATCGCCTGCGTGAAGAAGTAGACGCCGACCTTGAGCCCGGCCGCCGTGGCGCCGGAGATATGGTTTTTGAACTCGTTGTCGAGGATGAGCGCCCCCTTCGTATAGCCGCGGTATCCGAGACGGATGAAGACGTAATCGATGCCGGACGCTTTTACCTGCGCCCAGTTCACGTTCTCCTGCCAGGTGGACACGTCGATGCCGAGGTTCCCCGTGGAGCCGCCGCCGCGGCTGCCGTCGCTTTCAAAGAAATAGTTCACGCCGTTGATGATCTGCCAGCCGGTGACCTTGTTGCCGTTTTTGTCGTAATAATAGGTTTTTCCGCTGATGGTCTGCCAGCCGTAATAGGTCGTGACCGTCTCCGTTTTTACGGTCACCTGCGGAACGGCGGTGAACTGGTACTTATATGTCCCGTTTTCGCTCACCGGCGTGCCGTCGGTATTCAGGACCGCGCTGAGAACGTCGGTGTACGGCGGCGTGGCCGCGGGCGTTTCCGTCGCGGGCGGCGTCACGGCGGGCGCTTCCTCGCCGCCGGCGTCGAGGCGTTTTGCGCTTGTGAGACAGCCGTCCGCGTCCACCGCGGCGATGACGGTGCTCACCTCGCCGGAGACGAAGATCAGATAGCTGTTCCCGTCCGCCCCCGCGGACAGCGTCGGCTTATACTTGATGACCTGTGCGCCGTTCGCGTCGAGGACCGGCGTTTCGGTCGTCTTTGTTTCGGTTTTAGACGAGGAGGCGACGAACTCGACCGTATTCGCGACCGACGGCGTCGAGGTGTCCGCCCCGGTGTTCGTGCTGCTGTTGTACTTTTTATCCTCCGTGGCGACGTCCACCTCCGATTCCTTTTTGACCTTGTCGGAGACGTCGACCTTCTGGTAGGTGAGCTGCGGCTGCACCGTCACCTTGATGGGCTCCGGCTGCGCGTAGGCCTTGATCTCGCACATCTCGACGGTGTATTCGCCCGCCGGCACATCGCTTATGTAGACCTGCCCGTCCATATCCTCGTCGATCACGTTGTAGGCCTGCTTGCCCGCATCGTTGAATATATTGAACTCAAACTGGACGCCGGAGACGATCTCCTCGTTTTCATTGAGCACCGTCACGCCGAGATCCATCTCGACGGAAGAGCCCTCGATCTTGAGCGCGCTGCTCTTCGCGAGCGAGGCGGTGCGCCGCATACCGGCTTCATAGTTGAGGATCTCGACGCCGGCCGAGCGCTCTGTCGCGGCGTGCATGAACCACGCCGAAGCGCAGGAGGCGGTGATGAGCACGGCGACGCTCGCAAGCGCGAGCGCCGCGCGCAGCAGCTGTTTTCTTTTTTCCTTGACCGCCCGCAGCAGGCGGCTCCATATATCTTTCATGCTTCTCCGTTACTGTATGCGCGCAAACTGACGACCGGGATAGCTTATTATACTAAATTAGCTCCCCGCGCGCAAGTTTAAAGCTCCACCGTCTCGACGAGCGCGTCGGCGGCGTCCACGTAATACTGCCTGTAATTGTTCGGGTTGCGCCAGACGCGCACTGTGTTGCCGCGCCGCTCGGGATAATTCCACAGATTCTCGCTGCGGCAGATATAGTTGACGCCCGCCTCGTTGTACTTGCACACGAGACGATACGGACAACGACCGTTCACGCTGACCGCGCCGTTTGTCTCCACCTCGACGATCTCGGCGTCGACACACTCGCCGTGCGCGAGAAGCCACCGCTTTTTGCGTGCGGCCGCGCCGGAGAGCATCCCGAAAACGACGCCGATGGCGGTGAAAACAGCACCGAGGATGGCGAAGGGCAGCACCAGCCCGAGGATGCGCACGCCGCGCAGCAGCAAATATATATCCCCTAACAAAAAAGCGATGCCGATAGCCCCGAAGACCCAGCAGATCGCCTTGATCGTTGTTTGCGGCCTCATCCTTCCACCTCCGTCTCTTAAATAAATTGTAGCACAACGCGCGCGCGGCCGCAATGCGCCTTTAATTATTCACGGGTTTCTGATAAAATATATATTTATATTTAAACTAATTGCGTGCTGCGCTTTTACGGAGAAAATCTATGCTTGCTAAATTCAGTGTGAAAAAGCCGTTTACCGTGCTCGTCGCGGTCATCCTCATCATTATCCTCGGCGTCGTCGCCTTTACGCGCATGACGCCGGATCTGCTGCCGAGCATCGAGCTCCCCTATGCCCTCGTC
>JAYFQJ010000064.1:0-6321 GCA_034927165.1 Oscillospiraceae bacterium | reverse complement strand
CTGCGGGCGGTTTCGCCGCGGCGAAAACGATGCTCAATTCCGGCTTCGCAAATTTTGAGCACGTGCAGCTGCACGTCGGCGAGGAGAATTTCACGCCGATAAAGGTGAAGCTCGGCGTAGAGCAGTATTGCGAATATGCCGTGGATATGCCGCAGTCGCTGATCGTGGAGCGCGGGAAGTCCGAGGCCATCAGCTACGAGGTGACGATGGAAAAGAGCGTGACGGCGCCCGTCGAGCAGGGGCAGGCCGTCGGCGCGGTGCGGGTCTACTGCGACGGACAGGAGATAGGGAATTATCCGGTCACCGCTGTGGAGACCATCGCGCGCATCGACTTCAAAACGGGGTTAGGCCTGCTCTTCGACGCGCTCACGCAGATGTAAATTCCGCGCTGTGTCCTTGACATCAATTGCCGTGTGCTATATCATGTTTATAAGAAAATAATGCGGCAGCGGATAGGGGACAGAACGATATGCCCATCAAGTTCATCACAAAATATACGAGAAATTTTGTCTCAGACCGCGAGCTTTCGACGGCCTCTCAGGAGGTTCGAGAGGCTTGCGGTCTTATTCGCAGCGGGCGCGGCGCCGGCAGCGATTATCTCGGCTGGCGCGATCTTCCGTTTGATTACGACAAGGCGGAGTTCGCGCGCATCAAGGCCGCAGCCGCGCGCATCCGCCAGACGAGCGACGCGCTTGTCGTCATCGGCATCGGCGGCAGCTATCTCGGCGCGCGTGCTGTCACAGAGCTGCTGTCGGGCGGCTTCTTAAACGAGACGTCGCCGCTCAAGGTCTATTTTGCCGGCAACAGTATCAGCGGGGATTATCTCAATCACATTTTGAAGCTCTGTGAGGGCAAACGGCTGTCGGTGAACGTCATCTCCAAATCCGGCACGACGACTGAGCCCGCCATTGCGTTCCGCGTCTTCAAGCAGCTGCTCGAGGAGCGTTACGGCAAGGCGGAGGCGGCGCGCCGTATCTATGCGACCACCGACCGCGCGAAGGGGACGCTCAAGCAGCTCGCCGATCGCGAGGGCTACGAGACCTTTGTCGTTCCGGACGATGTGGGGGGGCGGTATTCCGTTCTCACCGCCGTGGGGCTGCTGCCCATCGCGGCGGCCGGCTTTGACATCGACGCGCTCATGGCGGGCGCGGCGGCATCCGCGAGAAAATATGACTCCGAGGGCATGGAAAACGACTGCAATGTCTACGCGGCGCTGCGCAATATCTTCTACCGCAAGGGCAAGACCTGTGAGCTGATGGCCTGTTATGAACCGGCGTTCGCGCTGTTCAACGAATGGTACAAGCAGCTGTTCGGCGAAAGCGAGGGCAAGGACAAAAAGGGCCTGATGCCGACGTCGGTCATTTTTTCCACCGATCTGCACTCGATGGGACAGTTCGTGCAGGACGGTGCGCGCGTTATGTTCGAGACGGTCGTGCAGTTCAAAAAGACGCTGTCCGACCGCACAGTGGAGGCGGCTGCGGAGGATTTTGACGGGCTCAATTATCTCGCGGGAAAAAGTATGAGCGAGATCAACGACGCCGCCTGCGACGCGACCATCCTCGCGCACAATGAGGGCGGCGTGCCCTGTCTTGTGATCGAGGCGGACGCGATCGACGAATTCAATGTGGGCGAGCTCATCTATTTCTTTGAGCGCGTGTGCGCGGTCTCCGGCTATATGCTCGGCATCAACCCGTTCAATCAGCCGGGCGTGGAAAGCTACAAAAAAAATATGTTCGCTCTGCTCGGCAAGCCGGGCTATGAAGGTGATAGACAAGCGCTCCTCAGCAAGCTCAAATAAACATTAACGGAGGTCAACCAACATGATAAAATTAATCGTCGGCGAGAAGGGCTCGGGCAAGACCAAAACCATGATCGACATGATCAACGAGTCCGCCGAAAAAGCGGCCGGAAGCATCGTTTGTATTGAAAAAGGGATGAAATCCACCTACAACATCAAATCATCCGTGCGCCTCATCGACGTTGACGACTACGCGGTCAAGGGCTATACGATGTTCTACGGCTTTTTCATGGGCGTCCTCGCCGGCGACTATGATATCGAGGAGGTCTATGTCGACGGGATATTGAAGCTCGGCGACCATGATCTCGAGGGCTTTTCGCGGCTGCTTGACCAGATCGACGAGGTGGCCCGCGGAGAGCTGCACATCGTTTTTACCGTTTCGACCGACGCGTCGAACCTCGGCGACTGCTTCAAGAAATATCTGTGAAATTGCGGGAGACACCGTTGACATTGTCCCGATTAATATGTATAATATTTAAGCACGCAATTTTAGACAAATAACGTGACTGCTCACAAGAGATAACCACACGGATGAGGAGGTGCTAACAGTGGCAGTACCCAAGAGAAGGATTTCCAAAACACGGCGCGACAAGCGGCGCTCCTCGGTGTGGAAGCTTCCCACGCCCGGCTTTGCGAAATGCTCGCAGTGCGGCGAGCTGATGATCCCGCACAGAGTCTGCGGCAATTGCGGCTACTACAAGGGCAAGGAAATCGTCAACAAAGAAGCGTAAAAAACAGCAGGGCGAGGAAATTCCTCGTCCTGTTATTTTATTGAGCCTGTCCCTCAACGCAGCACGGGCTTTCAGGGCGCTCGAGCGGGAGAGAATTTTTCCGAGGAGATTCAGGGGACATTTCCAATCGATTCCTTTTGTCCCCTGACGACCCCCGCAACCCCTCCGGCAGCATAGGGCGACGCACGCCCTATGTACCCGCGCCGCGCAAACGTCTTAAAAGCTGTGACCGTTTGCGCCGGCTTGCTCTTTCCTGCTTGGCTTGCATCTTCGCTTCGGGAGCGCCGCGACGTCAGCTGCGGCGGTTCGGCGACCGCAGCGATGCCGGTTCGCCCGGGGCTGCACATCCTTCGGGTATAATATGGCGACAGGCGCTTTTCGGACAAGCCGACCCCTGCCGGCGTTTTGTCGAAAAATAAAAAGCACTACAAAACCAAAGGGATTTCGTATATACTAAATACAACTTGATTTGGAGGAACTCGCGTGGCGGTCAGAATCACCGGCGTTGAAAAAAACAGCATAGCGAAGGCGCTGGGCATCCGCAGAGGGGACGTCCTCGTCGAGGCGGACGGGCACGCGATCAACGACGTGCTGGATTACGGCTTCTACACCGAAACGGAGCGGTTGACGCTGTGCGTCGCGCGCGACGGCAAGCGGCGGGAGTTCGCTATTGAAAAGGGAGAGGGCGACGACCTCGGGCTCGAATTCGAGACCTTCCTGATGGACGAACAGCACACCTGCGCAAACGACTGCATCTTCTGCTTTATCAACCAGCTGCCGCCGGGTCTGCGCGAGACGCTGTATTTCAAGGACGACGACGAGCGGCTGTCCTTTCTGTTCGGAAATTATGTTACGCTCACGAACATGACCGACCGGGAGATCGGGCGCATCATCGATATGAAGGTGTCGCCCATCAATATTTCAGTGCATACGACGAACCCGGCGCTGCGCTGCGAAATGATGCACAACCGCTTTGCGGGAGAAAAGCTGCAGTATCTCTATCGGCTCGCGGAAGCTGGCGTCGAGATCAACTGCCAGATCGTTCTGTGCCGCGGCGTCAACGACGGGGAGGAGCTGCGCGCAACGCTCGATGCGCTTGCGGCGCTGCGGCCGTCGGTGCGCTCGGTCGCGTGCGTGCCCGCAGGACTCACCGCGTATCGGCAGGATCTGCCGCACATCGAGCCGTATGATAAGGAAAGCGCGCAGGCGGTGCTGGATATCATTGAAGCGGCGCAGGGGCGATGCCGCGCAGACGGCGGCGAGGCGCTCGTCTACCCGGGCGACGAATTCTTTTTGCTCGCGGGGCAGCCGATCCCGCCGTGCGCATATTATGACGATATGCTGCAGCTGGAAAACGGCGTGGGAATGCTCGCGCTGCTGCAGCGAGAGTTTTACGGCGCGCTCGACGGCGCGGGCGGGACGGCGCCGGTGAGCGTCGATATTCTCTGCGGAGAGGCAGCCGCGCCGACTGTAGAGGCGCTCGCGGCGGCCGCACGGGGGAAGAATCCGGCGCTGCGCTGCGCGGTGCACGCCGTGAAGAATGAGTTTTTCGGCGGAAACGTCATCGTCAGCGGCCTTGTGACCGCGACAGATATCATAAAACAGTATGCGGGAAGACTGGAGCACGCGCGCGTGCTGCTGCCGGACAATATGCTGCGCAGGGAGGGAGATCTGTTTCTCGACAGCATCTCTCTCGACACGCTCGCGCAGCAGCTGAATAAGCCGATCACAATGATCGGCGACGGCGTGCAACTCGCAGACGCCTTGCTCGGGAGGAAACAGGAATGAGAAAACAGGTCGTGGCCGTCGTGGGGCGGCCCAACGTGGGGAAATCCACGCTTTTCAATAAGCTGATCGGGGAGCGGCGCGCCATCGTCGACGACAAGCCCGGCGTCACGCGCGACCGTATCTACGGAGAATGCGAGTGGCTGCGCCACCAGTTCATGATGATCGACACGGGCGGCATCGAAACGGGCAGCGACGACGAGATCCTTGTGCACATCCGAGAGCAGGCGCAGCTCGCCATCGATATGGCGGACGTGATCATCATGGTCTGCGACGTGCGCGCGGGCGTCACCGCCGCGGACACCGAGATCGCCTCGCTGCTGCGCAAGAGTGGCCGGCCGGTGGTGCTGTGCGTCAACAAATGCGACGCGACGGGCGAGCCGCCGCTCGAGCTGTATGACTTTTATTCGCTTGCGCTCGGCGAGCCGTACCCGGTCTCGTCAGTCCACGGCCACGGCACGGGCGATTTGCTCGACGCGGTGTGCGCGTATCTCGCGCCCGCCGAAGCGCAGGAGGAGGGGGAGCAGGAGATCCGCGTCGCCGTCATCGGCAAGCCGAACGCGGGAAAATCCTCGCTCGTCAACTACATCCTCGGCGAGCAGCGTATGATCGTTTCGGACGTGTCCGGCACGACGCGCGACGCCGTCGACGCACCGGTTGAGAATAAGTACGGACGCTTTGTCTTTATCGACACGGCGGGTATGCGCAAAAAGGGAAACATCCGCGACGATGTGGAGCGCTACAGCGTGGTCCGCGCGCTTGCGGCGGTGGATCGCGCGGACGTGTGCGTCATCATGGTCGACGCGACCGAGGGCTGCACCGAGCAGGACACGAAGGTCGCCGGCTATGCGCACGAGCAGGGCAAGGGCTGCATCCTCGCGATCAACAAATGGGACCTCGTTGAAAAGGACGGAAAGACGATGGACGCCGAGCGCAAGAAGTACGAGCAGGGCTTCAGCTTCATGAGCTACGCGCCGATCATCTTTATTTCCGCAAAGACCGGACAGCGCGTAGACCGGCTGTTCGAGCTGATCAAATATGTCGACGAGCAGAACTCCATGCGCATCACGACGGGTATGCTCAACGAGCTACTCGCGCGCGCGACGGCCCGCGTTCAGCCGCCCTCCGACAAGGGAAAGCGGCTGAAGATCTACTATATAACGCAGCCCTCCACGCGCCCGCCGATGTTTGTATGCTTTGTCAACAGCGCGCAGCTGTTCCACTTTTCTTACCGCCGCTATATCGAAAACCAGATCCGCGAGACCTTCGGGCTCGAGGGGACGCCCATTCGCATTGCCGTGCGGGAAAGAGGGGACAAATGACATGGATTTTGCTTGCGGGCGGCGCCGTGCTGGTGGAGTCCTATCTGCTGGGCTCGCTCTGCTTCGGGATCATCTTTACGCGGCTGCTCGCGCATGAGGATATCCGCACAAAGGGCAGCGGAAACGCCGGCATGACGAATGTGCTGCGCTCGGTGGGCATTAAGGCGGGCGCGCTCACCGGCGTGGGCGATTTTTTAAAGGGCGCGGCCGCGCTCATGCTCGGACGGTACATCTTTAACAGCGCGGGGCTCGACCCGCAGACGGGCGCGTACATCGCGACGTTCGGAGCGGTGCTCGGTCATATGTATCCCCTGTATTTCGGCTTTCGCGGCGGCAAGGGCGTCATGACGACGGCGGGCATCATGCTCGTGCTCAATCCGCTGCTGCTTGTCGTCTGTGGCGGCGTGTTCGGGATCGTCTTCGCGCTGTCGCGCATCGTTTCGCTCGCGTCGCTTGCCGCGGCGCTCAGCTTTCCCGTCGGAAATTTCATCGTCTGCAGCTGTACGGGGGCGGAGCGCGTCGTCTCGACGGTCCTCGCGGCGACGATCGCGGCGCTCGTGTTCTGGAAGCACCGGGACAATATACGCCGTCTGAAAAACGGGACGGAAAACAAGCTGGAGATCAATAGAACTGAGTAGGAACACAGTGGGAGGTCCTGCGGAAGCGGGCGGCTTATTGAGCCGCC
>JAYFQJ010000128.1:0-12942 GCA_034927165.1 Oscillospiraceae bacterium | reverse complement strand
CCCCGGTTCAAATCCGGGTGGCGCCTCCAAAAAGCCTCGCTTTCGGCGGGGCTTTTCTCATGCCGCCGCGTCACGCTTTTTTCGCTGGGACAGCAACTCCTATTGCCCGCAGAGCCCCGCGCGGCGGCGCCGTTCCTTTTTTGTCGCTGTTCAGATCGCCGGGAACATGAGATTGATCAACTTAAATATATCGGAACATGATTTTTGCCGCCCGTTTTGCGGGCGCGCGGACAAAGACAGCGGCAAACGCCGCAGGAGGAAAAACAGATGGAATCGGTCAGAGAAAAATTTCTTCGCTATGTACAGATGGACACGCAGTCGCGGGAGGACGCGGATACGGTTCCGAGCACGCAGAAGCAGCTCGCGCTCGCACAGCTGCTGAAAGGCGAGCTGGAGGCGATGGGCGCACAGGATGTTCGACTCGACGCGCACGGCTATGTCACGGCGACTGTTCCCGCAAATGCGGGTGAAAAGCGCCCCGTCGTCGGCATGATCGCGCACATAGACACCTCCGACGCAGTCAGCGGTGAGAACGTTCGCCCGGTCGTAACGCCGCGGTATGCTGGAGGGGATATCCAGATGGGAGAAGGATATGTGCTTTCGCCGGGAGACTATCCTGAGCTGCTCGGCTATATCGGGCAGGAGATCATTTGTACGGATGGCAGCACGCTGCTCGGCGCGGATGACAAGGCGGGCGTTGCGGAGATCATGGCGGCGGCGGAGCTGCTGCTGTCGCCGCAGGCGCCGCCGCACGGGATCATCCGCATCGGCTTTACGCCGGATGAGGAGGTCGGGAAGGGGACGGCCTTCTTTGACGTGAAGGGCTTTGCGGCGGATTTTGCCTATACTGAGGACGGTGGGGCGCTCGGCGAGATCAATTATGAAAACTTCAACGCTGCAAACGCGATAGTGACGATCAGTGGCACCAGTATTCACCCGGGCTCCGCGAAGGGGAAGATGGTCAACGCGGCGCTGCTCGCGATGGAATTTCAAGGGCTGCTGCCGGTACATATGGATCCGGCGTGCACCGAGGGGTACGAGGGCTTTTTCCACCTGACGAAGCTTGAAGCGACCGTCGATAAAGCGCGCATGAGCTATATCATTCGCGATCACGACAAGGGGAAATTTGAACAGAAGAAAATACTGTTTGCGGACGCGGTCACTTTCATGGACCAAAAGTACGGTGCCGGCACCGTTTGTGCGGATGTGAGCGATTCTTATTATAATATGCGCGAAAAGGTGGATGAAAAGTATGTGGAGCTCGCGAAGCAGGCGATGCGCGCGTGCGGCGTAGAGCCGGACCCGCGGCCCATTCGCGGCGGCACGGACGGTGCAAACCTTTCCTTCACGGGTCTGCCTTGCCCCAATCTCTCTACGGGCGGCCATAATTTTCACGGCAGATATGAGTATATCCCGACGCAGTCGATGGAAAAGATGACAGAGATCCTTGTGAAGATAGCGGAATATGCGCAGTAAAATAAGCTAAACCAAAAGGAGCTTCCGAGGGGATGCTCCTTTTGTGCAAAAAAATGGGTATCTGAAGTAGAATCTCCGGCGGCTCTCCGCGGACATTGCCGTGCCAAACGCCGTTTTTCTGCCCCAATCAGCAGTAACCGGAAAATGTGAAAAGAAGAGTACCAGTTATGGATTCTTGTTTCACTTGATGCTCCTATTCTCAGTTAAAAATCAGCGTGCGTGTGCCGGAAGTCATAGGGGGTCTTTGTGACCATATGCACTAAAGTGTACCCGTTTTCCGTTGTTTCAAAATCGATGGATTCCATCAAATTGCTCGGTCTGCCGTCCAGAGGGAATTTGCGGAGCTGTCCAAAGTTTTCACCGCAATCCAAATACATGACCTCATCGCCTTGATAGTTTGGGAAAAACACCCAAACCTCGTTGGAAGCGAAATCCTCGCCTATATAGGTAAATACGAGATTACCCGCAGGATAGTTGTATTTTAAATACCATGTGCCGGATATCTGCACCGTATCTGTGTCATAGCTGAATTCCTCTATGGAGATGTGCTTTCCTGTCAACTCGAAAATGCAATCCTCAACCCGGTCGTATTTCTTGTGGAAATCCACATATTTGTAGGCGAGCAACGTGTCCCCGTCCTGCACTTGAGCGAAGGCACTCGTAGAAAACATCTCTTCAAGGGAATAATATCGCTTGTTGAACTTGTTCTTGTAGTAACTATTTGAGGTCCACGTGATAAGGCCGCCGACAAAGACAAGCAAGGACAACAGCAATGCCGCCGTTTGAAAAGCTTTGCCCTTCAGATGCGTTATCAGCAGAGCCGAACATACCAGTATGGCGATGATAAAAAAATAAGGGAAATAGGAAATCGCCATTTGCTGTGTTTGCGGATCATGGCTGGTCGCAATGGTGGAGTAGTTGACCGTCTGAGCGATCAGGAAGGTTGCAGAAAACGCGCAGAGCGCGCAGCAAAGAATGATTCGTCCGATCTTGCGCTTTGGAATTACGGGCAATTGGCGGAGCAAAAAATTAACACAGACGGCAACGAAAAGGAAACAGACGATTTCCAAACCGAAAAGAAGGGGGGAATCATGAAAAGTGGAGATCAAAGCGTCTGTTACGGAATACTCCTTGCTGATAAAGCTCAATCGCAGAGGAGCGCTTTGCAGCGTGAATTCTAGCCATGCGACGAGACGATCCCGCAGCGAGGCCGTCTGGGATACGACGATTCCATTATAATTAAACTTTCCAAAAAAGTAATGCGGCAGAAAATAATAGATAAGATAAAGTATCCCCGCCGTGATCGATGGAAAAAGCGAACGCCAAAGAGCTTTTAAGGACAAGTCATTCCCGCGTTTTAGACACAAAAGAGCGATGACGAAAACAGGTATGCACAGGAGTGTGAACGCTTCATACAGCGCGCAGCTCATAAAGTAGAACAGCGCCGACCAAAATAGATGCTTGGCTCGCATATCGTCAAAGTACAACATAAATTCATAAAGGCAGGACAGAACGAATACGATCTTTAACTGATAGGAAATGCCCATACTTAAAAAAGCGGAAAAGGAACCATAATCAACGGTACCGTCATAGACTTGCACAAAAAGCAAAAAGAGAATGGTATAAAACAAGGCGGCCTTCCTGCCCAAAAGATACCGCACGAATTTTGCCGCGATGTACAAGGAAAACAGAATGGCTGTGACATTGCAGAGTCTAAACCACAGCAGTCCGAAGGAGCACTGTATCTTATTGCAGATCAGCGAGAATACCGTACTGATAATGCTGCGTTCCTGCCCCGACAGGAACAACTGCCAACTGGTCGAAATCTGTTTGCAGAGATTTTCCTCTTGAATGTTATACTCCACAACATTGATATCGTCACCGCCGATTATCCCGAAGTTATAAAAAACAGAGAACAAAAGGACAATGAGAAGCGCGATCGCAAACCAAGGGAGAATCTCCTGCCGGCGCTTACTGTTCAGTATTTCTTTCTTTGGCATTTTATATCCACCTTATCTCGAATTTGATTTGGACGTTCCGCCGACACTCTCGACCCGTATAGGTTCTAAACAATTATAGTGTAACGACGGTTGCATTGCAATTGCAAATTACAACTCAATATAGTATAATGCAACCAATAAAAAGGAAAGTTTTGTAATGGTTAAAGAGCGCAAGCAGAGCTTTGCAAACAGCAGCGTCATCTTGTTCTTCATCATGATGGTGGGGAATGCTTTTAATTATTTTTTTCAGATCGTTATGGGCCGCCTGCTCAGCACGGCGGAATATGGCACCCTAAATACGCTGCTGTCCGTTTTGACGGTGGCCGGCACGCCGTCTTTGATTATTGCGTCGGTATCCGCCGCCTTTACGACAAAGCATATCGCGCGCGGGGAGCAGGATAAGCTTTCGGCTGTTTTTCATTATACCCTAAAACTTGCGACGGCTTGCGCAGCCGCTATTTTTTTGGTTGGGTTCATTTTTTCCGGATTTTTTTGTTCCCTCTTAGATATTGAATGCACACCGCTTTTGATCGCGATCCTCGCGGCCGCGGTGACCTGTATCACGCCGGCGTTTTCCGGAGCTCTACAGGGCGCAAAGCGCTTTGCGGAGTACGGGCTGCAGGGGGATATCGTCGCGTTCGTCAAGCTGGCTGGCGGCGTTGTTCTCGTGCTGTGCGGCATCCGCGTCGTCGGACCGGTTTTGTCGAGCGCTTGCGGTTCGGTCGCCGCTCTGCTTTTTTCGGCTTATTGTCTGCGCGGCGCGCATATTTTCGAACCGGGCGGCAGTCTGGATGCGGCGGAAATAAGCGAGATAAAGCGGTTTGCTTCTAAGGCCATGCTCATCCAGATCATTTCGACCGTTCTCCAGAACGGAGATGTTCTTATCATAAAAGCATACACGAGTGCGGAGCAGGCGGGCGTCTATTCGTCCGGCGCGGTCATCGCGAAGATCGCACTGTATGTTTCCGGCGCAGTTACAGCCGTTTTGTACCCGCTGGTGGGCGAGGCCTCCGAGCGCAGAGAGGATACGCGGCCGCTTTTGTCGCGAGCGCTTTTATACGGTGCGGGGCCGGCCGTGCTGTACTGCATTGTTTTGAATCTGTTCGGGAATAAGCTGATAGGCCTTTTCTTCGGAGAGCGCTATCTTGCGGCGGCGGATCTGCTGTTGCCCACCTGTGCGCTGGTATTATCCGTCACGTTGCTCGTCATTGAGCTGAACTATTTTCTCGCATTGAACAGAACGCATCTGTTCGCGGCGACGGTCCTCTTCGGATGCGCAGTTATCGTTGTGCTAGTGTCTGTTCTTCAACCGCCGGTTCCGCAAATGCTTTACACGATGAGCTCTGTGCTGGCTTTGGTTTTCCTTGTGAACCTTTTGGCAGCATATAAAAGAAAGGACGCAGCCGCATGAGCATAACGCTATCCGTAATTATGCCGGCGTATAATGAACAGGAGAGGATCTGCGCAAATGCGCTGGAGACCTCCAAAGCGCTTGAGGCGTTCTGCGAATCATACGAGCTGATCGTCGTCAACGACGGGAGCACGGATGAGACGTACAAACAGGCGGCTCTGGCCGCCGCGGAGGACAACCGCATCCGCATTGTGGACAGCCCCGTGAATCAGGGAAAGGGCTTTGCGCTCAAGCTCGGAACAGCGCAGGCTGTCGGCGAGCGGATCGCCTTTTGCGACGCGGATCTGGATCTGCATCCGCACCAGCTGGCGGGCTTTATGAAGCTCATGGACGAGCAGGACGCGGATGCGGTGATCGGCAGTAAGATGCATCGGGATTCAAAAGTTGATTATCCGTTCCTCCGCCGCGTATACAGCTACTGCTATTACTTATTTCTTCTGGCGTTTTTTCATCTCAACACAAAGGATACGCAGACGGGGCTGAAGCTTTTCCGCGCCTCCGTTATAAAACCCGTGATGGAAAAAATACTGGTAAAAAGATTTGCCTGCGACATTGAGATCCTGTCTATCATCCGCAAGCAGGGTGGAAAGATCGTGTCCGCCCCCATTGAGGTCGTATTCCGGCGCGGCAGCTTCGGGCGCATCGGGATCAAGGACGTCTATTCCATTCTGCGTGACACGATGGCGGTATTTTACAGGCTGAACATACTGCATTATTATGATGAATCACCAAAGGCGGATTGATTGTGGATAACAGCGGAGTATATTTTTTTATTGGTACGGAAGCCGAATTGATCAAACTTTTTCCGGTGATGCTCGCGTTGGATAAGCGTTCGATATCCTATAAGATCATCGCGTCTGGGCAAAACAATATCAAAAACAGCGGGATACTCACGGCGCTGAACGGAAAGAGCGTCGATTTGGTGTTGAGCGATGAAGCGGACATCAAAAAAACCGCTATGGGTTTGCTGCATTGGCTCATAAAGACATGGCGCGGCGGAAAAAACAAAATTTTACGGGCCTTTGGCGCAAGGTCGCTTGAAGGCAGCATAATGATCGTACATGGGGACACGGTTTCCACGCTCATGGGCGCATATATTGCCGCAGGCCTGCGTATGCGGGTCGCGCATATTGAAGCGGGACTGCGCAGCCATAACTGGTTGAATCCATTCCCCGAGGAGATCGACCGCGTGCTCACAAGTCTGAAATCCGACTATAATTTTGCGCCGGGCGCCGTCGCCTGTGACAATTTGGCGCAGGCAAGGGGCGTCACTGTTGATACAAAATACAATACGATCGTGGACAGCCTGGAATATTCAAAAACCATACCCTGCGGTAGCCAAGCGATAAATGAGCTGAGGGATAAGCCGTATTTCGTTTTTGTTCTGCATCGGCAGGAAAATCTGGCAAATAGGGAGCTTTTGACGGAGATCGCCAGCGTTATTCGCGATGAAGCCCGAGCGATTACCTGCGTAATGATACTGCACAAGCCGACCGAGATCGCTTTTGATAAGCTCGGATTGCTGAAATCCATGCGCGACGGTCAAACGATCGTAACTCTGCCGCGGGTGGAATATTTTGACTTCATGAAGCTCTTGCAGAACGCGCGCTTTGTCATAACGGACGGCGGCAGCAATCAGGAGGAGTTAAGCTACATGGGAAAGCCTTGTCTTATCGTCCGAACGCATACCGAGCGGCTCGACGGCATAGGAAAAAATGCGGTGCTGTACAACGGGGCTCTCAGCGCCATTGGCGAGTTCGCACGGCAATATCAAAAAAATGATTATCCGCCTGTGGCCTGCGAGGTATCTCCGTCGCAGATCATCGCTCAGGAAATCGGCAGTATTCTGGGAGGACGGAAATGAGGCCGGCCATATCCATAGTTATGCCGACGTATAATGCCGAAGACGTTCTGGAACGGACGCTCCAGAGCATAGAAGCGCAGTCCATAGCAGGGGAGATAGAGGTCATTGTTGTCGACGGGGGCAGCACCGACCGAACGCTTGAGATCGCACGGACATTTGGGGCGACGGTATTAAGCAACCCCAGGCGTTTGCCCGAATACGGAAAGCAGATAGGTATGCAGAGTGCGCAGGGAAAATATCTCGTGCGGCAGGACGCGGATGAAAGGTATGTAAGCAGCGGACAGCTCGAGAGACGGCTGGAATTTTTGCAGCATAATCCATCTGTGCGATGCATGGTGTGCGACAGAATGCTGCCTTCGGAAGCGCCCAGAGGCCTTTCCGTCTCTTATGCGTGTGCATTTGGCGATCCGTTTACATACTTTGTCTATCGCTCCAAGGGCAGCGCCCTCCAGACGTTCAAGCATAATATCGCCGATCGAAATCTTTTGAAATTTGCTCCGGGCGATATATTGCCCATAGGCGACGGGGGAACAACCCTGTTTGATCTTGACTGGATCAAGCGGCAGTTCCCGGATCATTGGGGCGATCTGCAGACGGCGTGCTCTTTGTTTTCTGTTTGCTGCGAAGCGACGCATTGCTGCGGATGTATTGAGAAAGATGACGTAGTTCACGACATGAACTGCACTTTTCAGAGGTATTTATCGAAGCTTCGCTTCCGTGTTGTCAACAATCTGTTCGATCCGATGGGAAGCGGATATTCAGCGCGCATACAAGGGGAGGCTTCAGGAAAGCTTCGGCGCAGAAAGCTCCTGTTCATAGGGTATGTAGCCTCGGTAATAGGTCCCATTTGGAGCAGCGTATATCTTGCGGCGCGATTTCGTGATGCGCGTATGCTGCTGCATTTCTTTTATACTTATTTTGTGGTTTTTAATATCCTAATATTGGGCACGGAAAAACTGTTGGGGATCAGAAAAAGCAATCAAAGTTACGGATAAGAAGCAAAAGTGAAGCGATGCGTTTCACGCCGTTTCATGACCACAAGCAGAGCGCCGTCCCCGGCGCCCTGCTTGTTTCTTCTCTCAAAATATTCTATAATTGACTGCGAAGGTCTTCATAAGGAAGACGCCGCGCGGCATATCCTCTTATGAGGTGTTCGCCATGAAAAAACGCGGTATTCTGTCCTGTCTGCTGATTTTTCTGATTGCGGTGCTGTTTGCGCGGGTATCCGGCCGCTATGCAAAGGAAGTTGCGGCCGAACCGCAGTATTATGATGAACAGGTCGTCGTTGTCGACGCCGGACACGGAGACTTTGATCCGGGCGCGATCGCGGCGGATAAAACGCCGGAGAAGGACATCAACCTTGCCATCGCGCTCAAGCTTTGTGATCTGCTGCGGGTAAACGGGCACATCGTTGTACTTACGCGCGACGGGGATAAAACGATGGCGGATGCAAACGCCGGAACGACCGCCGCGCGCAAGCGCACGGACACGCACAACCGCTCGCTTCTGGCGGATTCCTTTGCGGACGCAGTGCTGATCAGTATCCATCAGAATTCCTTTTCCGACACGGCGCAGCACGGCACGCAGATGTTTTACGGAACGCTCAATGCGCAAAGTCCGCTGCTGGCGGACGCGCTGATGTGCAGCATCGTTGTGAACGTGCAGCCGGACAACGCCCGACCGCTAAAAAAGGGGACGGACAGCATCTATATTCTCACGCACACGCACGCGCCGACGGTCCTCGTCGAGTGCGGCTTCATGACAAACAACAGCGAACTTTCACAGCTCAAGGATGAGACATACCAGACGAAGCTCGCGTATGCGCTGTATCTCGGTTATCTTGATTATCTGCAAGCGCCGGAGGAACTGAAAAATGGCTCTTAAAAGCGTCTATATCTGCACCAATTGCGGCGCGGTGTCCAACAAATGGTTTGGCCGCTGCGGCGCCTGCGGCGAATGGAATACGCTCGTGGAGGAGGCGGTCGAAAAGAAAGCGCCTTCCGCGGGCGCGCCGGTGGGGAAGACCAAAGCGGTACCGCTGCAAAGCGTGGAGTATGACGACGCGCAGCGCTACACGACAGGCATCGCAGAGCTGGACCGCGTACTCGGCGGCGGCATCGTCAAGGGCTCTGTCGTGCTGCTCGGCGGCGAGCCGGGGGCGGGGAAGTCGACGCTCCTGCTGCAGATGTGCGGCCGCATAGCGCAGACCGCAAAGGTTCTATACGTCAGCGGAGAGGAGTCCGTCTATCAGATCAAGCTGCGCGCAAAGCGGCTCGGCGTCGATTCTGCGTCGATCCTTATTGCAAACGACACGAGCGCCGAGCGCATCATCGCTTCGCTTGACGAGCTCGCGCCTGACCTTCTTGTAATTGATTCTATCCAGACGATGACCTGCGAGGCGGCGGCGTCCTCCGCGGGCAGCGTGACGCAGGTGCGCGAGTGCGCGTCGTTATTTATGCGCACCGCAAAGAGCTGCGGCATCCCTGTCTTTATTGTCGGCCATGTCAACAAGGATGGCGCGATCGCAGGCCCGAAGGTCATGGAGCATATCGTCGACACAGTGTTGTATTTTGAGGGGGACAAGTATCTCTCCTACCGCATATTGCGCGCAGAAAAGAACCGGTACGGCTCAACGAATGAGATCGGCATCTTCGAGATGACGTCGGAAGGCCTTTGCGGCGTGGCGAGCCCCAGCGCCATGATGCTCGAAGGGCGCGACGAGAGCGCGTCCGGCTGCTGCGTTACCTGCGCGATGGAGGGCACGCGGCCTATTCTTGCCGAGATTCAGTCGCTCGCCGCAAAGACCGGCTTCGGCACGCCCCGGCGCACATCCTCGGGTTTTGATTATAACCGGACGAATCTGCTGCTCGCGGTCCTGGAAAAACGGGCGGGCTATTTTCTGTCCAACCTCGACGTTTATGTAAATGTTGTCGGCGGCCTGTCGCTGGACGAGCCGGCGGTGGACCTCGCGGTCGCGGCAAGCCTTGTTTCCGCCGTGCTCGACAAGCCGCTGCCCGCGCAGACGGTCGCCTTCGGCGAGATCGGTCTCGGTGGGGAGGTGCGCGCGGTACAGAATCCGGACATTCGCATCCGAGAAGCACAGCGCCTCGGTTTTGCCAACTGCGTGCTGCCCGCGGCGAGCCTTCATAAGCTGCAGCAGGCAGATTATTCGATCCGTCTTATAGGAATTTCGAATGTGCGCGATCTCGGCCGCCTGTTCAAGAACAGCTGATATGCAATTCGTTGAAGTGCCGAATCTCCCCAAGGGCCGCGCGGCGCTCGTGCTTGTTTCGGTTCATGCGGCGAACGTTGCCGCCGCACTGCAGGATCTGGGTGCGGAGGTGCTTTTTGTCCCGGATGCGCCGAATCTTCCGTCTGCCGTCGCATCCCATCCTGACCTCAACTGTCTGCATCTCGGCGGAAACGTTCTCGCCGTCAATGCGGCGCAGGACCGGTTAATCTGCGCGCTCCGATCGCGCGGCTTTCAGGTGATCCCGCAGCACGGAATCGACGCAAAATACCCCGCCGACTGCGCGTTGAATGCGATCGTTGGAGAGAGCGGCGCCTTATCGCATAAAACTGCGCTGCATGGCGCTGTGCGGGCGCATTTGCAGAAGAAGGGGTATTCCTTTCACAGCACGAAACAGGGCTATACGCGCTGCTCAGCCGCTCTGGTCGCTGAAAACGCGGTCGCGACGGCGGACGTGGGTATCTGTCGGTATTTCAGACAGATGGGGGCGGATGCGCTGTTGCTGCCGCCGGGGGATATCATGCTGCCGGGCTTTGATTATGGCTTTATCGGCGGGTGCTGTGCAAAACTGGATGCGAGAACGCTCGTCTTTACGGGATGTGTGTCTGCGCTTTCTTATTATCCGCAAATTTCCATGCTATGTGAAAGGCATGGGGTCATGATCTCGGAGCTATGCAGAGCGCCGATAGAGGATATCGGCGGTATCCTTCCACTGAAGGAAACGGGAGGATATGTCAGTTGAGTCGAGCGGCATCCAAATAAAAACCGCCCAGCTTAAAATGAACTGCCCCCCACGCAGTGGACATTGAGAAAAGAGGCCTCCTGTCGTAAGATAAAAACGACAGGAGGTTTTAATATGGGGAAACACTACAGGAAAGAGATAATGCCTAAGGCATTGGAAATGAAGGAGCAGGGTATACCCATCGGATGATAGGGATAGAACTTGGGTATACATACGAACAGATCAAGGAACTGATGTATTGATACAATTATCATGATAAGCTGTATTTGGAATTTAACCGTTGGGGGCTTCATCTTTTTGTTGGTAAGTTCGGAGCAGGGAAGACCTGTACAATGGTTCATTATGCTTATCAACTTGCTAAGCAGTATAAGAGTCTTTCTATTGTCACTAATCTACAGTTGAAGCATTTCCCAAAACGTACAAACATATTGCCTTTGAGAACGGCGCAGGATATTTTAAATGCTCCCGATAATACGCTTGTCCTTATAGATGAGATAGGGACGATTTTTAATAGTCGGGATTTCTCCAGCGGAAAAAACAGTATTCCAAAATTCTTGTTTCAGCACCTTTGTCAGTGTCGCAAGCGTCATATTATGATCTACGGAACTACGCAGCGTTGGAATTTTCTTGATAAGCAGCTGAGAGATATAACCGATACTGTTTATGTTACCCGTTCATGGTTTCCTCATCCCTTTACTCGTATGTGCACTGTACGACGCTACGACGCTCTTGAATATGATGCAGCTTATTCTAATCCTTTGTTGCCTTTAACGCTCCTTGCCGGCTCTGTGTACGTCCAGACGGACAAACTTCGTCGTTTGTATTCTACGGATGAGCTTATTGAAAATATGCTTGATAAGTCTCCTGATGAGTATTTGACTGATGATGAAGTCATGAAGAATCGCGGGGAGCTTGATGTGAATGTGCAAGAGATAGACCGCAAGTCTCGCAAGAGTTACAAGAAAAAGCGTCGGGCATTTTGACTTGAACGCGCGCCCAGCGTGGCGCCTGCGCCGCTGGGCCGCGCGTCTCCTTGTCTCTTATTTGTTTATCTCCCGTTACCCCTTGAGGGGTCGGCGCCGCGTGCAAGCGTGCGCCGGGGGTGGTCGTTCCCTATACTTGACTTAATAACGATTTACGCTCTTTTTTCTAAAATAACGATGAAAGAGAGGGTAAAACCTTTGGGTTATACTCGGATTTATCAGTATCAAAATTCTGTGATTCCGTTCAAGCATGTATATATAAAGCGTGATCGCTTCTCTGGTGGCAATGAATTAAATGAAGATGAAAAGGGGATATGTAACGAACAAAAGATAATAAACGCTCTTAAGCTTGATGAGGCTCTTTCTCGTGCAAGACGGTATATAGTTGATATTATTCTTTCGAATGAATTTGAATATTTTTGTACATTTACTTTTAAGCCGGATAAGGTCGACCGTTTTGATCTCAATGCTTGCTTTAAAATGCTTAGTCAGTATTTTCATAACTACAAGACAAAATTTGCATCTGATTTTAAGTTTTTGATCGTTCCGGAATTTCATAAAGATGGTGCTGTTCACTTTCATGGTTGTTGTTCCGGCTTTGCTGCCGGTGATCTGATCATTCCCGATAAGGTCTTGAAAAGGGTAGGGGATGAGGTGCAGCTTGTTCCAAATACAAAAGGTTATCTTCGTTGGCTTCGTTATGATAAGAATATGGGCATTTTCAATTGTTCGCCTATAAAGAATAACAATGCAGCTGCTTTCTATATCGTGAAGTACATAACAAAGAACATGAAACAGATTCCAAAAGGTACGCATTTATATAGCTGTTCACGTGGATTGAATAGACCTGAATTAGTAGTTGATGAAGATTATTTGTCGTTAATGGCTCCTGTGTGTTATGAAAGTGATTTTGTGAAAATTGGCTATACTCGTTATGATGATTATTTTTTGCTTGATGAATATGAGCTTATGCCTGAATGGATGAAACAATGTGAACGAGCTGAACAGCTTGGCAATGTTATTGAAATGAAAGATGAAATAGTGTGTTTTGATTATGAGCAGCTATCAATGGTTCAATGAGCATAAAAAAACGCCCAGCTTGAAAGCCGGGCGGCTATACTTATTTTTTGATAGATTTAACTGCAAGATCGATATTGTCAACCCAGTCATAAAGGGTATTGACTTGAAATTTGATCTCTGAGATATCTGATTCCAT
>JAYFQJ010000005.1:0-14202 GCA_034927165.1 Oscillospiraceae bacterium | reverse complement strand
GGGATATAGTCGGTCATAGTGCCGTCGTTATACGCCATATAGGCGGTCAGATCGAAGTAGCCGGTGCCGGTGAGACCGAAGACGATCGTCTTCGCCTCGCCCGATTCGGCGCATTTCTTCGCCTCGTCGATCGCGACGCGGATGGCGTGAGAGGATTCCGGCGCGGGCAGGATGCCCTCGACGCGGGCGAACAGCTTCGCCGCCTCAAAGACCGTCGGTTGCTCTACGGCGCGCGCCTCGTCGAGATAGCCGTCGTGATACAGCTGCGACAGGATGGGGCTCATGCCGTGATAGCGCAGGCCGCCCGCGTGGTTGGAGCTCGGGATGAACTTGCTGCCCAGAGTGTACATCTTCGCAAGCGGCGTGATATGGCCGGTGTCGCAGAAATCGTAGGCGAATTTTCCGCGCGTGAGCGAGGGACAGGACGCCGGCTCCACGGCGATGAAGTGGGGCGCGCGGCGACCTGCGAGCCGATCGGCCATGAACGGCGCCATCAGCCCGCCGAGATTGCTGCCGCCGCCCGCGCAGCCGATGAGGATGTCGGGATATTCATCGTATTTCGCGAGTGCCGCCGCCGTCTCCTGTCCGATGATGGTCTGGTGCAGCAGCACCTGATTGAGCACGCTGCCGAGCACATAGCGGTAGCCGTCGGTGTGCAGCGCGACCTCGACCGCCTCCGAGATGGCGGTGCCGAGGCTGCCGGAGTTGTCCGGATTTTCTGCGAGGATACTGCGGCCCGCTTCCGTCGTGTCGGACGGGGAGGGGATGACCGTCGCACCGTAGGTTTCCATAACGGCCTTGCGGTAGGGCTTTTGCTGCGCCGAGCATTTGACCATGTAGACCTTCAGCGAGAGGCCGAAATAGCCGCACGCCATCGACAGCGCCGTGCCCCACTGGCCCGCGCCCGTCTCGGTCGCCACGCCGCGCAGGCCCTGCTGCTTCGCGTAGTAGGCCTGTGCGATAGCAGAGTTCAGCTTGTGGCTGCCGGAGGTGTTGCCGCCCTCATACTTATAATAGATGTGAGCGGGCGTCTTGAGCTCTTTTTCAAGGCAGTACGCGCGCACGAGCGGCGACGGACGGTACATTTTGTAGAAATTGCGGACATCCTGCGGGATCTCAATAAAGCGGTCCGTGGTGTTGAGCTCCTGCTTTGCGAGCTCGGTGCAGAACACGGGCGACAGGTCGTCGACCGTCACCGGCTTGAGCGTTGCGGGGTTGAGCATGGGGCGGTGGTCCGTCCGCATATCCGCGCGCACATTATACCAGCATTTCGGCAGCTCCTCCTCCGTAAGGTTGATCTTGTAGGGAATCTCTTTCATGGTCTTCTCCTTTCCTTACGGGACGCGGACAAAATAAAAACGCCCTCGTCCCGAACTGCCGGGACAAGAGCGATAGCTCCTGCGGTGCCACCCTGCTTGACGCTTTCACGTCCAACTTTTACGCACAAATATGCGCAGCCGCTGATAACGGACAGCCACCTCCGTCGCCCCTAATCGGTCACCCTTTCGGTTTGCCCTCATCGGTCCATTCTTCGAAGTGAAACGCGCCGCTTTTCTCAGCTGAGGCGGCTCTCTTTGCCGTTTCCGAATCGAATACTACTCCGACTCAAAGGTTTTAATGGGGTCATTGTACAGCGGCCTTTCCCGTTTGTCAAGCAGTTTTTTCACAAAGGACGCGGTTCTTGTGCCCGCAGGCGGGAGGTGCTATACTGAGAGCAACCTAAAACGGGACGGTGAAGGCAATGCTGACAAAGACCTCTTTCGGACAGACGAAAAACGGGGAGAGCGTATCGCTGTACAGGCTGACGAACGGCAGCGGCGCGTATGCTGAGATACTGGATTACGGCTGCACGGTGCGCAGCATCGTGGTGCCCGCGCGCACGGGAATGATGACGGACGTCTGCCTCGGGTATGACACGCTGGCGGATTACGAGGCGGACGACGCGTATATGGGCGCGGCTGTCGGCCGGTTTGCCAACCGCATCAGCGGAGCGCGCTTTACTCTGAACGGCGAGACGTACGCGCTCGCCGCAAACGACGGCCCCAACTGTCTGCACGGCGGCGGTACGGGCTTTGATCGCCGCGTTTGGGAGGCGGTTCGGTGCGACGAGAACGCCGTGACCTTCCGCCGCGTGTCGCCCGCGGGCGAGGAGGGCTTCCCCGGCACGCTGACAGCGGAGATCCGTTATACCTTTACGGACGATAACGAGCTTGTCATCCAGTACGCCGCCGACACCGACGCGGACACGCCGCTCAATCTCACGAACCACACATATTTCAATCTCGACGGTCTCCAGTCGGACGACGCTCTGGAGCATCTTCTGAGCGTCCGCTCCGCGTTTATCACCGAGCAGGGGGCGGGGCTGCTTCCTACGGGACGGCTGCTCGCCGTGGACGAAGACCTCTTTGATATGCACAACGATACGCCCTTTGACTTCAACTCTGCAAAGGCTGTCGGCCGCGATATCGCGCTCGACAGCGAGCAGCTGAGGATCGCCGGCGGATACGACCACAACTTCGTGCTGGATGGCGCGGGCTACCGCGAGGCGGCGAGCTTGTACTCGCCGGAGAGCGGCATCGAGCTTCTGATCTTCACCGACGCGCCCTGCGTACAGTTTTACAGCGGAAACTTCCTGCGCGGGCGTATCGGCAAGGGCGGCCGCGCGCACAGAAAGAACGCCGGCGTGTGCCTCGAGACGGGCGCTTTTCCCGATGCGGTCAACCGCCCGGAGTTTCCGACCGCGATTCTCAAAAAGGGAGAGCGGTTTTATTCAAAGACCGCCTGCATATTCAGCACAGAGGTGCGGTGAGCCGACCGGAGAAGTACTAAAATGTCATTTCCGACCTGATCGATAAAAAGAAGCGAGATAAAAGCTGCGCAAATATGTGCGGCTTGCTTTTTGTATGTCAGGTCGGGAGGACACTGAATGTTGATAAAGAAAAATATCATACTCATGTACGCCGTTGCCCTGCTGCAGGGCAGGGTATTTTATGCGCCGATCGCGACGCTCTATCGGCAGGCGGCGGGCGTGGGTATCTTTGAGATCACGCTCATCGAGAGCGTATCGCTCGGCTTGTGCGTCGCGCTGGAGCTGCCCTGGGGCGTCGTGGCGGACCGCATCGGCTATAAAAAAACGATGCTTGTCTGCTGCGGGCTGTATTTCCTGTCAAAGATCATTTTCTGGCGCGCCGACGGCTTCTGGATGTTCCTCGCCGAGCGGGTGCTGCTGGCTGTAGTGATCGCGGGGCTGTCCGGTGTGGACACGAGCATCCTGTACCTGTCGAGCGGTGCGGAGAGCTCGCAGAGAATCTTCGGGCGCTACGACGGCATGACCACCATCGGAATGCTGTTTGCCGCGCTGGTCTATTCGGCCTTCGTCGGTGACGATTACCGTCTCGCGGGCCTTCTGACGGTCGTGAGCTACGGCGCGGCGGCGCTGCTGGCGCTGGGGCTCGAGGAGGTGCACGCGCCGAGCAGACAGGCAGACGCGCTCACCGAATTCAAAGCGGCCCTGCGTGCCGCGCTGCGGGATCGCTCGCTACTGCTCCTGCTGCTGGCGGGGGCGCTGCTGACCGAGGCGCGGCAGACGATCTGTGTGTTTTTGAATCAGCTCCAATATGTGCGCTGCGGCATGGACAGCCGTGCAATCGGGGCGGCCTTTATATGTCTGATGTTGTCCGAGTTGGTCGCGCCGCTCTCGGACGGGCTGACAAAGCGGCTGGGGGAGCGGCGGCTGGGCGTTGTTCTGTTCGGCGCCGCGGCGGTCGCCTGTTTTGCGCTCGCGCTGACCGACAGCGGCATCCTGTCGGTTATCGGCATCTTGTGTGTCAGCGTTGCGTGCAGCCTGTTTCGTCCGCTGCTCAACGCGCTGCAAAACCGGCGCATCGCGTCAAAGAACCGCGCGACGGCGCTGAGCATCAACGCCGTGCTGATGGACGGCGTCGCGATCGCGACCAATCTCACCTACGGCGGCGTCGCGCAGCGAAGCCTGCCGGCCGCTTTCGGAGCAGGCGGCATTTTCTGCGCGGCCGGTCTGGTTCTGTTTCTCTGCTTTTTTCGGCGGGACAGAGCTGCTTCGAGATTTGGTAAAAAAGAGGAGGGAGAAATTTGTCCGCGGGAAAAGGAAGCATGAGGAGAGTGCTTGTCATCGGCTGCCCGGGAAGCGGAAAAAGCACCTTTGCGCGCAGGCTGCGGGACAAAACGGGACTCCCGCTGTTTTATCTCGATATGCTGTGGCACAAGCCGGATAAAACCAATATTTCACCGGAAGAATTCGATAAGAGATTGGCGGAGATGACCGCCGGCGATGCGTGGATCATCGATGGGAATTATCTGCGTACGCTTCCGCCGCGGCTGGAAAGATGCGACACCGTCTTTTTCCTGGATTTTACCGCGCAGGTCTGCCTTGCCGGCGCAAGGGCGCGCATCGGAGAAAAGCGGGAGGATATGCCCTGGACGGAAACCGAGCTCGATGATGACTTCATGCGATGGATTCTTGATTTTCCTGAAGATCAGCTGCCGCGGATCCGTGAGCTGCTGGACCGGTACGGAGAAAGCAGGCAGATCGTCCTGTTTAATACGAGGGAGGAGGCGGATGCGTATTTGCAGAAATACAGGGCGGATTAGCTTTGCTTGTCCGCGAATAGGCGATCTAATTTTCCCGTGCCCGCCGGAGGCTAAACGCTCCTTCGGCGGGCGCTCTTATGTGGAGACCATGGCTTTTTGATTTTTCCTGTATACCCGGGTTGCAAAGAATTAAAAATAGCAGTATAATTAAAGCTTAACAAGAACATACATTCTTTCTTTTTGCTGCCGGCGCTCGCGCGCAGACGGCGAAAATGAGCGAAAGGAGCGCGGATGGACCGCTTTGTACTCCATGCGCCCTATCAGCCGACCGGCGATCAGCCGCAGGCCATCGCGCAGCTCACTGAGGGACTGCAAAAAAATTACAGGGAGCAGACGCTGCTGGGCGTCACCGGCTCCGGCAAGACCTTCACGATGGCGAACATCATCGCGAACGTCAACCGGCCGACGCTGGTGCTCGCCCACAACAAGACGCTCGCCGCGCAGCTGTGCTCGGAATTCAAGGAATTCTTTCCGGAGAACGCCGTCGAATACTTTGTTTCGTACTACGACTATTACCAGCCGGAGGCGTATATCCCGAGCACAGACACTTATATCGAGAAGGACAGCGCCATCAACGATGAGATCGACAAGCTGCGCCACTCGGCGACGTCGGCGCTGTCCGAGCGGCGGGACGTCATCAT
This sequence comes from Oscillospiraceae bacterium, assembly GCA_034927165.1. GTDB lineage: Bacteria > Bacillota > Clostridia > Oscillospirales > Ruminococcaceae > JAYFNU01. The sequence goes on along the minus strand of JAYFQJ010000005.1, from coordinate 8,935 downwards.
CGTCGCGTCGGTGTCCTGCATCTACACGCTCGGCAACCCGATCGACTACCGCAGCATGGTCATCTCGCTGCGCCCGGGCATGACCTACAAGCGCGACGACCTGCTGCGCAAGCTTGTTGAAATTCAATATGAGCGCAACGACCTCGGCTTTGAGCGCAACCGCTTCCGCGTGCGCGGCGACGTCGTCGAGATGTTCCCGGTGTACAGCAACGATCAGGCGGTGCGCATCGAGTTTTTCGGCGACACCATCGACCGCATCAGCGACATCAACGTCGTCACGGGCGAGCGGCTCAATACGCGCGGTCACGTCGCGATCTACCCGGCGTCGCACTACATCATCCCGCGCGAGCTGCTCAACGAAAAGCTCGGCGAGCTGCGCGCGGAGATGGACGAGCAGGTGAAGTTTTTCCGAGAGCAGGGCAAGCTTATCGAGGCGCAGCGCATCGCCCAGCGCACGATGTACGATATCGAGATGCTCTCCGAGATCGGTATGTGCAAGGGCATTGAGAACTATTCCCGCGTGCTGTCCGACCGCGCGCCGGGCAGCGAGCCGTACACGCTGCTCGACTATTTCCCGAAGGATTTTCTGATGTTTGTGGATGAGAGCCACGTCATGCTCCCGCAGGTGCGCGGCATGTTCGGCGGCGACTACGCGCGCAAAAAAAATCTTATTGATTTCGGATTTCGCCTGCCGTCGGCGTACGACAACCGGCCGCTGCGGTTCAATGAGTTTTACAATAAGATCGACCAGGTCATCTTCACGAGCGCGACGCCGGGCGATTTTGAGCGGGAAAAGTCGGCGCAGATCGTCGAGCAGATCATCCGCCCGACCGGCCTTGTCGATCCGCTCGTGAGCGTGCGCCCGACAGAGGGGCAGATCGACGACCTGCTGTCGGAGATTCACAAGCGGGTGGAAAAGAAGGAGCGCGTGCTCGTCACGACGCTCACCAAGCGCATGGCGGAGGACCTGACGGACTATCTCGAGGACCGCGGCGTCAAGGTGCGGTATATGCACTATGACGTCGACACGATGGAGCGCATGGAGATCATCCGTGACCTGCGTCTGGGCGAATTCGACGTGCTCGTGGGCATCAACCTGCTGCGCGAGGGGCTCGATTTGCCGGAGGTGTCGCTTGTCGCCATCCTCGACGCGGACAAGGAGGGATTTCTGCGCAGTGAGACATCGCTCGTGCAGACCATCGGCCGCGCGGCGCGCAATGCGGACGGCGAGGTCATCATGTACGCCGACGTCGTCACGGGCTCCATGGAGCGCGCCATCAGCGAGACGGCGCGCCGCCGCGAGATACAGACAAAATACAACGAGGAGCACGGCATTACCCCGCGGACCATCGTCAAGGAGGTCCGCGACGTGCTGGAGATATCCTCTAAAGAAAAGGCGAAGCTGGACGGCAAGAATCTCACGAAGCGCGAGCGGCTCGAGCTCATTGAGCGTATGCGCAGGGAGATGAAGCACGCCGCGCAGCTGCTGGAATTCGAATACGCCGCACAGCTGCGCGACCGCATCGCGAAGCTTGAGCAGATGCGGTAGACGGAAAGGGAAATATGGCTAAGGACAAGATCGTCATCCGCGGCGCGCGGGTGCACAACTTAAAAAACGTCGACCTCGAGATCCCGCGCGACAAGCTCATCGTTTTCACGGGTCTGTCGGGGTCGGGCAAATCGTCGCTCGCGTTCGACACCATCTATGCGGACGGCCAGCGGCGCTATATCGAGAGCCTGTCGTCCTACGCGCGGCAGTTTCTCGGACAGATGGAGAAGCCGGACGTCGATTCCATCGAGGGCCTGTCGCCAGCGATTTCCATCGATCAGAAGACGACTTCGAAAAACCCGCGCTCGACGGTCGGCACCGTCACGGAGATATTCGATTATCTGCGGTTGCTGTATGCGCGCATCGGCATTCCGCACTGCCCCGTGTGCGGCCGGGAGATCCGCCAGCAGACGGTCGACCAGATGGTCGACGCGGTGCTGCGGCTGCCGGAGGGGACGAAATTTCAGGTGCTCGCGCCGGTCGTGCGCGGGCGCAAGGGGGAGCATCAAAAGGAATTTGAGGCCGCCGCGCGCAGCGGCTTTGTGCGCGCGCGCGTCGATGGAGAGATCGTCGATCTCTCCGACGAAATAGCGCTCGACAAAAAGAAAAAGCACAACATCGAGATCGTCGTCGATCGCCTTGTCATGGGGTCGGAGATGACGTCGCGCCTGAGCGATTCCATCGAGACGGCGGTGGGACTGTCGGGCGGCATAGTCATCATCGACGTCGTCGGCGGGGAGGAGATGCTCTTCTCACAGAGCTATGCGTGTCCCGAGCACGGCGTCAGCGTCGAGGAGCTCACCCCGCGCATGTTTTCCTTCAACAATCCCTTCGGCGCGTGCGAAAAATGCACCGGCCTCGGCACCTACTTGAAGGTCGACCCGGAGCTGGTCATCCCGAACAAAAATCTCACCATCCGCGAGGGCGCGGTGCACGCGTCCGGCTGGAGCTATTATGACGGCAGCATCGCGGCGATGTATTATGAGGCGCTCGCGGCGCAGTACGGTTTTTCGCTGGACGTGCCGGTAAAGAAGCTGCCGCAGCAGGCGATCGATCTGATCCTGTACGGAACCGGCGGCGAGACGCTCAGCCTGAAGCGGGAAAACGAATTCGGCTCGGCGAGCTATCGCGGCGCGTTCGAGGGCGTTGTCAACAATCTTGAGCGACGCTTCAAGGAGACGAACAGCGACTGGGCGCGCGACGAGCTGCAAAGCTATATGAGCGAGACCGACTGTCCCGACTGCCACGGTATGCGGCTGAAGCCGACGTCGCTTGCAGTCACCGTCGGCGGCAAAAACATCATGGAGCTAGCGGCGATGTCCGTCACCGACCTGCTCGGCTTTTTCGACCGCATCCGGCTCAATGAACGTGAGCTGCTCATCGGCGAGCGCGTCATCAAGGAGATCCGCGCGCGTCTCGGTTTTCTGAAAAACGTGGGGCTCGACTACCTGTCGCTGTCGCGCGCGGCGGCGACGCTGTCGGGCGGCGAGAGCCAGCGTATCCGCCTCGCGACGCAGATCGGATCCTCGCTCATGGGGGTGCTCTACATCCTCGACGAGCCGAGCATCGGTCTGCATCAGCGGGACAACGCGAAGCTCATCGCAGCGCTCGAGAACCTGCGCGATATGGGCAACACGCTCATCGTCGTCGAGCACGACGAGGAGACCATGCGCGCGGCGGATTATATCGTCGACGTCGGTCCCGGCGCGGGCGTCAACGGCGGCGAGATCGTCTGCGCGGGTACGCTCGGCGACATCCTCGCGTGCGAGCGCTCGATCACGGGGCAGTATCTGTCGGGAAAGAAAAAGATAAAAGTACCGAAGGAGCGGCGCGCTGGCAGCGGGCACGAGCTCATCGTGCGCGGCGCCGCGCAAAACAACCTGAAGGATATCGACGTCCGCTTTCCGCTCGGGACCTTTACCTGCATCACGGGCGTGTCCGGCTCGGGCAAGTCGTCGCTCATCAACGAGATCGTCCTCAAAAAGCTCAGCGCCGACTTGAACGGCGCGAAGTGCCGCCCCGGCGCTTTCCGCGACATCGAGGGCATGGAGTATCTCGACAAGGTCATCGGCATCGACCAGTCGCCCATCGGACGCACGCCGCGCTCCAATCCGGCGACCTATATCGGCCTGTTCACAATGATCCGCGACGTCTTCGCACAGACGAACGAGGCCAAGATGCGCGGCTTCGGACCGGGACGCTTTACCTTCAACGTGAAGGGCGGGCGCTGCGAGGCCTGCCAGGGCGACGGCATTATCAAGATCGAGATGCATTTTCTGCCGGACATCTATGTCCCCTGCGAGGTCTGCAAGGGACGGCGGTACAACCGCGAGACGCTGGAGGTCAAGTTCAAGGGCAAGAGCATCTACGACGTGCTCGAGATGACCGTCGAGGAGGCGCTGCCGTTTTTTGAGAATTTACCGGCCATACACCGCAAGATCAAGACGCTGTACGACGTGGGCCTGAGCTATATCAAGCTCGGCCAGTCCTCGACGACGCTGTCGGGCGGCGAAGCGCAGCGCGTAAAGCTTGCCGCAGAGCTGTCCAAGCGGGGAACGGGAAAGACGGTCTATGTGCTCGACGAGCCTACGACGGGGCTGCACACCGCCGACGTCCACCGCCTCATCAAGGTGCTGCAAAAGCTAGTGGACGCGGGCAACACGGTGATCGTCATCGAGCACAAACACGACATCATCAAGACGGCGGACTATATCATCGATCTCGGCCCCGAGGGGGGCGACAAGGGCGGCTATATCGTCGCCGAGGGCACGCCGGAGCAGGTCGCGCAGAATGAGCGCTCCTACACGGGGCAGTATTTAAAGCCTCTGCTGGGGCTGTGATATACCGCCCATACGACGGCGCCGGAGACCCGGCGCCGTCGTTTTGTTCTGAGTCCTTGCGCCGCACAGAGCAGCTCCGGGAAAATCAGACAATTTACACCGTGCGGAGGAATTTCCTTTTACAAGAGACAGCAAAAATGGTATAATCAAATCAAATATGGAATTGTTGGAATCGGGGGTGGCTGATACGGAAACAAAAGAGATAAAGCAACAGCCGGACGCCTCCGTTTTTTGTTCGCAATTAAAGCAGCGGATACTGGAGACCGGTGGAATACGGCGCTGCTATATCCGCACGTTCGGCTGTCAGCAGAACGTCAGCGACAGCGAGCGAATGGCGGGGCTGCTCGAGCAGTGCGGATATGAGACGACCGACAGCTCGCGCGACGCGGATCTTATTGTTTTTAATACCTGCGCAGTGCGCGAGCACGCGGAATTCCGCGTGTTCGGCAACGTCGGCGCACTCAAAAAGCAGAAAGAGGAAAATCCGTCGCTCATCATAGCGGTGGGCGGCTGCATGGTCGAGCAGCCGCAGATCGCGAAAAAGATGCATGAGATGTTCCCCTTTGTGGATATTATCTTCAATACGAACGAGCTGCAGCGCCTGCCGGAGCATATCCTGCGTCGCCTCGACGAGGGGCGCAGCGTGCTCGCGAACGACTGCTCGGATTATTCCATCTGCGAGGCTGTGCCGGTAAAAAGAGACGGAGACTGCCGCGCCTTTGTGCCGGTGATGTACGGGTGTGACAATTTCTGCACCTACTGCATCGTTCCGTTTGTGCGCGGCCGCGAGCGCTCGCGCGCAAGCGGGGACGTTATCGCCGAATGCCGGCGCGTCGTCGACGCGGGCTACAAGGAGATCATGCTGCTCGGGCAGAACGTCAACTCCTACGGGCGCAAGCTCGAGGAGGAAATCAATTTTTCCGAGCTGCTGCGGCGGGTGAACGCCATCGAGGGGGATTTCAAGATCCGTTTTATGACCTCCCACCCGAAGGACGCGACGCACGAGCTGTTCGACACCATTGCCGCGTGCGAAAAGGTCAGCCGCCACATTCATCTGCCCGTGCAGTCGGGCAGCGACGGGATCCTCAAAAAGATGAACCGCCGCTACACGGCGCAGGAATACCTATCGCTCATCGAATACGCGCGCAAAACGATCCCGGGCGTGACCTTTTCGAGCGACATTATTGTCGGCTTTCCCGGCGAGACGGCGACGGACTTCAAGGCGACAGAGGCGCTTGTCGAGTCGGTCGGCTATCGCTCGCTGTTCACCTTTATCTTTTCACCGCGCGCGGGCACGGCGGCGGCAAAGATGACCGATGCGGCCTCGCGGGATACAAAATCCCGCCGCATCGCGGAGCTCATAGAGCTGCAGGACGCCATCACGGCGCGGCAGGACGCCGCGCTCGTGGGGACGACCCATACGGCGCTCGTCACCGAAGCGCTCGACGACGACCTGTTTGAAGCGCGGCTGGACGACAATTCGGCCGTCACGTTGAGCGGCCCGCTCGAAGTCGGCAGCTACGCAAAAATTGAAATTACCAGAGCGGATAAAAAAAGATTGTTCGGAAAGGCAATAACGGAATGACGGAGAATGACGCGATCATCAATATGGCGAAGGCGCTTGGGCGGGCCATCCAGCTCGACCCGCGTTATGTTGAGCTCGATAGGGTGCGCACGCACAACGACGAGGACGCTGCGCTGCAGGACGCGATCGGGCGGTTCAACCTCGCAAAGCTCAATCTAAACAATGCCCTGGGCGAAACGCCGCCCGAGGAAGAAAAGATCAAGGGCTACAACGCGGAGATGCAGCGCGCGTATGCGGACATCATGGGCACCGAGGGCATGACGCGCTATCAGCAGGCGAAGGCGCCCGTCGATGCGATGGCGGCGTATGTCAACGCCATCATCACGACTGCCGTCAACGGCGGCGATCCCGACACAGTCGAGCAGCCGTCCGCCTGCACGGGCAGCTGTGAGAGCTGCGGCGGCTGTCATTAAGAGAGAATAACAACAGGAGCAGGTGCGAGCATGGCGTTTCCCGCAAACACGGCGAAGCTTTCGCCGATGATGAAACAATACCTCGCCATCAAAGAGCAGCACATGGACGAGCTGCTCTTTTACCGATTGGGCGATTTTTACGAGATGTTCTTCGACGACGCAGTGACCGCCTCGCGGGAGCTGGAGCTGGTGCTCACGGGTCGCGACTGTGGTCTGCCCGAGCGCGCGCCGATGTGCGGCGTGCCCTTCCACAGCTATGAGGGTTACGTCGCGCGGCTCATCGCGAAGGGCTATAAGGTCGCCATCTGCGAGCAGATGGAGGATCCGGCGCTCGCAAAGGGCATCGTCGATCGCGGCATCATCCGCGTCGTCACGCCCGGCACGGTCACAGACGCCTGTATGCTCTCGGAGGGAAAAAACAACTATATCTGCTGCTTATTTCTCGGTAAGGACGGCTTTGGGCTGAGCTTTGCCGACATATCGACGGGCGTCGCTTATGTCACAGAGACGGGCGCGTCCGCCGCCGCGGCGTTCGACGAGCTCGCGCGCTTTGAGCCCAGCGAGATCCTCTGCAACAATCTCGCGCTGTCCGACGCAGAGTTTGCGCGGCGCATCGAAAAGAACAGCGGCGTGCGGCCTTTTTTGCTGTACGACGGCTATTTTGACGCCGACGCCGCAAAGGGTTATATAGCGAAGCAGTTTGACGCGGAAAAGACACAGGCGCTCACACAGTACAAGCGCGGCTACGGCGTGCGCGCGCTCGGCGCGCTTCTCAAGTACATAGAGGAAACGCAATTTCACGGCGCGGCGCGTCTCGTGGGTCTCGAGGTCTACCGCTGCGTGCAGTATCTGTCCGTCGGCGCTACGGCGCGCAAGAACCTTGAGCTGACGCAAACGCTGCGCGCGGGGGAGCGCCGCGGCAGCCTGCTGTGGGTCATCGACCGCACCGTCACGGCGTCGGGAAAGCGCACGCTGCGCTCCATGCTCGAAAAGCCGCTCATGGACGTCGGCGACATCAACGCGCGTCTCGATGCCACGCAGGAGCTTTACAATGATACCATCGAGCTCGCGAAGCTGCGCGAGGCGTTGGACGGCATTTTCGATATAGAGCGGCTGATGACGCGGGTCATCTACCGCACCTGCACGCCGCGCGATCTGCGCTCGCTCGCGGAGACCTGCCGGCGCATCGCCGGACTCAAGCAGACCGCAGCGCCGCTGACGGCGCCGCTGCTCACGGCGCTGCGCGAGCAGCTGTGCGACTTGAGCGACATAGAGCGAAAGATCGACGACATGATCGCTGAGGATCCGCCCGCGCTGCTGAAGGACGGCGGCTATATCCGGTTCGGATACGATCCGAACGTGGACGAGCTGCATTCGCTCGTGAGCAACAGCAAGGCATATATCGCGCGGCTGGAGGCGTCGCTGCGCGAAAAAACCGGGATCAAAAACCTGCGCATCGGCTACAATCGGGTGTTCGGTTATTACATAGAGGTCTCGAAAAGCAACGCCGACAGCGTGCCGGAGAGCTTCATTCGCAAGCAGACGCTCGCGAACGGGGAGCGCTATATCAACGAGGAGCTGAAAGAATTAGAGACCAAAATACTCAGCGCGAGCGAGCGGCTTAATATGCTTGAGCGGCAGCTGTACGAGGAGCTGCTCGGATTTCTCGAGCTTGCCGTCTGGCGGGTGCAGCAGACGGCGGTGGCCGTCGGGATGCTGGACGCGCTGTGCTCCTACGCGGCGCTCGCGCGGGAGAACGGCTACTGTCGCCCGACCGTCGACGGCGCGGGCGCGATCGTCATCCGCAACGGGCGGCACCCGGTGGTCGAAAAGGTCATCGACGGCGAGCTGTACGTCCCGAACGATACGCTGCTCGACGGCGGCGACAATCTTGTCAACCTCATCACCGGCCCGAATATGGCCGGCAAATCGACTTATATGCGCGCGACGGCGCTCATCGTTCTGCTCGCGCAGATGGGCCGCTTTGTGCCCGCGTCGAGCGCTAAGATCGGCGTTGTCGACGCGATCTATACGCGCGTTGGCGCGTCGGACGACCTCTTTTCGGGCGACTCGACGTTCATGGTCGAGATGAAGGAGGTCGCGGAGATTTTGCGCTGCGCGACGAAGCACAGTCTCATCATTCTCGACGAGATCGGGCGCGGTACGTCCACCTACGACGGCATGAGCATTGCGCGCGCCGTCATCGAGGAGATCTGCCGCAAGGGCGGCATCGGCGCGAAGACGATGTTCGCGACCCATTACCACGAGCTGACCGAGATGGACGGCGACTTCGCCAACATAAAAAATTACAATATCGCGGTAAAAAAGCGCGGCGACGATATCACCTTTTTGCGCCGCATCGTGACGGGCCCCGCAGACGACAGCTACGGCATCGAGGTCGCGAAGCTCGCCGGCTTGCCGGATACCGCGATCAGCCGCGCGAAGGAGATCCTCGCCGCGGTGGAGGCGCGCGCGGGCGAGCCTGCGCGTCGCCGCCGACAGCCGGAGCAGAAGACCGACGCCGCCGCGGAGATCCTGCGCGCGCTCG
>JAYFQJ010000099.1:0-10781 GCA_034927165.1 Oscillospiraceae bacterium | reverse complement strand
TTGAAAAGATTCCGGGCGGCACAAATCTCATTTTGCATTCTGACCAAGGCTGGCAGTACCAGCATAAGCAGTACCAGCGAAGGTTGAAAGTAAAGGGAATTTGGCAAAGTATGAGCCGCAAGGGAAACTGTCTTGACAACGCAGTTATTGAAAACTTCTTCGGTCTTCTCAAGAGTGAACTGTTTTATCTGCAAAAATTTGAATCAATGGAACACTTCCATGCCGAGCTCATCGAGTATCTTGACTATTACAATAACCGACGCATCAAGGCAAAGCTTAAGAGCTTGCTGCCTGCGATTCACAGACAACAAGCCCTCTCAGCTGCTTGACAATTCCCTCTTCAAAACTTTGTCTAACTTTTTGGGGTCACTTCAAACCTCCGGCGGCTTTTTTTCATATGCGCTAAAGCTCCAGGACCGAGACCGCGTCGACGATCTTCTTCTCAAGGGCCTCCCGGCCGTATTCGTCCACCTCCGCGCGGTTCTTGTCGCCGTGGGTGAGGCATCCCGCGCCGTTGATGCACCCGCCGACGCAGGCCATGCCCTCGATGAAGTTTCCATCGAGCTTGCCCCGCTGCGCTTTGAGCAGCGCGACACGGCATTCCTCGATGCCGTCGCAGCGCACGGGCGCATAGGGAAAGCCGTCGAGGCCCCGCTCCTTGAGCCCCTCGGCGACGGCGTCGGAGAGACCGCCGCTGCGCGCGAAGATGCGGCCGAAGTAGGAGGCGTTGTCTAGCACGTCCTCCGGAAAAGACGTGATGTCGAAATCCCGGCTGTCGAACAGCGCCTGCAGCTCCTCAAAGGTGAGCGCGACGTCGACATATTTGTGTATCTCCGGCTGCTGACACTCCGCCTTCTTCGCGGTGCACGGGCCGATGAAAACGACCTTTGCGGCGGGGTCGGTCTGCTTTAAATATTTTGCGATAGTCGCCATGGGGGAAAGGTTATGAGAGACCTTGTCCGTGAGCGCGGGGAACTGACTGCGCACAAGGGATACAAATGCGGGGCAGCAGGAGCTCGTCAGAAAGCCCTTTTCGGCGAGCTCCGCGCACTCGGCGTAGGCGACCATATCAGCGCCGAGCGCCGCTTCCACGACGTGGAAGAAGCCGAGCTTTTTGATGCCGGTGACGACCTGACCGAGCTTTGCGTAGACGAACTGGCTCGAGATGCTCGGCGCGACAACGGCGTAGACCTTGTACGCCTGGTTGTCCTCGCTGCGGCGCAGCAGGTCGATGGCGTTGAGGATGAAGGATTTATCGGAAATGGCGCCGAACGGGCACTGATAGACGCACGCGCCGCACGCGACGCACTTGCTGTTGTCGATCTGCGCGCTGCCGTCCTCGGCGGAGCTGATGGCGTGGATGCGGCAGGAATTCTCGCACGGCCGCTTTCGGTCGACGATGGCGGAATACGGGCACACCTGCGCGCACTTGCCGCAGTTGACGCATTTGGACTTGTCGATATGCGCTTTCTGGTGCTCGTCGTAGGACAGCGCGCCGCGCGGGCACACGTTCTCGCAGCGGTGCGCAAGGCACCCGCGGCAGGCGTCCGTCACCTGATAGCCGCCCGCGGGGCAATCGTCGCACGCGATGTCGATGACCTCGATGACGTTGGGGTTGCCCTTGTCGCCGCCCGTCGCGAGCTTGACGCGCTCGGCGAGGATGGCGCGTTCCTTGTAGACGCAGCAGCGCATACTCGGCGCCTTGCCGGGAATGATCTCGCGCGGGATGTCGGTGATGTGCTCGAGCAGGTCGTCCCGCCACGCGTGGCGCGCCACCTCGCGCAGCACCTGGTATTTGAGATGCTGCACCTTTGTATCGAATTTACGCATAATCGCTCCTTAAAAATAGCAGACCTTGATCCGCTTGCCCATTTTTTCAAGACAGTCGGCGAGCTCCTTGACGAGCTGCATTTTAATGGTGAAGGTGATGGGCAGGTCGGAATTCTGGTGCGCGGGATTGACCGCCCGCCCGACGAAGAAATCGATATCCGTCGCGTCCTCGAACAGCGTCTTCGCGATGAGCGACGCGCCGTCCTTCTTGCAGCCCCACTGCTCGAAGGATTTGTTGTCCGCGAGATAGTTCTGCGCGTATTCGAGCACGCGGTTGATGGTCACGACGCCCTCCGTCACAAGGTCACAGCCCTCGATCTCCGCTGTCGGCGGGATGTCGGGATCGCTCGAGGTCAGGTGGGCGCGCAGCTCCTTGTGCAAATACTCCGCGGCGATCTTCGAGGTGGTGCCGCCGCAGACGATGTGCTTGCCGCGTTTGGAAAAAAACAGCGACATCATCTTGCGCGTGTCGTCGCGGTTCGCGGGCGGTCCGATGACGAGGCTGACCGGCTCGCGCCGGCGTATGCGCACGGTGCACACGGTCGCGTCGTCGCCCGGCTCGCCCGCATACAGGCGGTCGGTCTCCTCGAGCAGGATGGTGGACAGCGTTTTGGCCGTGAAGCCGACAGGGGTGAAGGTCTGCAGAAAATCGATGATGTCGCTGCGCTTCCAGCCGAAATTGTAGCTGACGCCGACGCCCGCGTGCTCGACGCCGTCCGAGAAGGCGACGAAGACGTCGCCCTCGCTGATGTCCGTCTCGGCGCGGATGATCTTTTTATCGGCAATGCGCATCTCGTAAAAGGGAAGCTCACAGCTCACGCCGCCGCGCAGCAGCACCGTGCGCGGGTTGTCATACTGGATGATCTCGGCGCGCTCGTTGTTGAGGATGCGGATGACGGTGAAGGTGGAATAGGCGACGCCGCGCACCTTGCACACCGGCAGCGTTTCGACGACGGTGCGCACCGACTCCTCGAGCGACAGACCCGCGGCGAGCATGGTCGAGAGTATTTTTGAGGTGAGGATGGAGAGAATATTTGCCTTGACACCGCTGCCGAGGCCGTCCGCGAGGACGATCACGGTGGAATTGGATTCCGGCGTCTCAAGCACCTCCACGTGGTCGCCGCACAGCTGCTCGCCCGCGTGGTTGATGCTGAGATACCCGATGTCGGCGCACAGATTATTGGTGATTGTCATCGGTGATCGACTCCTTGAGCTTGGTCAGCGCGATCTTCGTCTCGGCGGCCGTCTCGCCGAGCAGCGACGCGATCTCCTGAACGATGCGCATCTGCTTGTCGACGACGCGGTCCGCCGTCTCGACCGTCTGGCGGCTGAACGCCTCCTTGCTCTTGCGCGCGTTCTCCTCGTCGGAGACGTCGCGGAAGATGGCGATGAGGTGCTTTGAGACGCGGTCGTGGACGATCGTGAGCTCCAAGCAGCGGTCAAATTCGGCATAATAGCCGCGCTTGTCCACAATGGGCGCGCCGTTCAGAACGGCGATGAAATCGGTGGGATCCATGATGCGCACGAGCTGCTCGCCGAGCACGTCGGCGCGGCTGTTGATGTTGAGCGTGCGCAGCGCCGCGCGGTTGAGCTGCTGGATCTCCATGCGCTCGTTCACGACGAGGATGCCGTTGGGCGTGTTTTCAAGGATGTCGTTCGTGAAGCGCTCGGATTTGTCCATGAGATAGGGCAGGCACATACTCAGCTCCGCCTTGCCCTGATAGACGGCGACTGCCTTTTCGCGGCAGGTGTTGTAGCCGCAGGTGCCGCAGTTGAGCTCGTCCTCCGGCTTGGTCTTGCCCATCTGGCGCAGGATCTCCGCGATCTCGCTCTCGCCGGGCATGAGGTGCTCGCGCAGCTCGCAGGTATACTGCGCGGCAAGCAGCGAGGAATCCGGCTGTTCGATCGCGAAATCCGCCTCGCCCGCCGACGCGGCGACCGCCTGGTAGCCGCGCAGCGGCGCGCGCTTATGCTTTTGCAGGATGGGGCCGCCGATGCAGCTGCCCTCGCACGCCGACATCTCGATGAAGCAGCGGCGCAGGCCTCCGGCGGCGATATCCTCGAGCGCGCTCTTGCAGCTTTCCATGCCGTCTATGGACAGATACGTATAAGCCGGCTCAAATTTGAGCATGGATTTCAGAATGCCGCCGTCGGTGGGGAACAGGCGCGCGCGGCCATCCGAGGCGGACGGCGCGGCCGGGTCCTCAGCGAGCGCGACGGACTGCGCGTCGAGCAGCGAGCGCAGCTCGTCGAAGGTCAGCGCCGCGTCGACGCCGTCGCGGTCCGCCTCCGCTTTTTTGGACAGACACGGGCCGATAAACACCGTTTTTGCGTCGGGAACGCGGCGCTTTATATCCGCGCAGTGCGCCTGCATGGGCGTCATCACGGGCGCGAGATACCCCGTCAGCTGGGGATAATATTTTTCCACAAGCATATTGACCGTCGGACAGCAGGAGGTGATGATGACATCCTGCGCGCCGGCCGCCGCGAGCTTTTCGTATTCGCGCTTGACCATCGTCGCGCCGAGCGCCGTTTCCTCCGCGGCGGCGAAGCCGAGCGATTTGAGCGCCGTTTCGAGCGCCGCGAAGGGCGCGCCGTCAAAGTAGGCGGAAAAGGAGGGCGCGACGCTCGCGTAGACCGGCGCGCCGCCCTTGAGCAGCACGCCGACCTTTTCCGTCTCGTCGACGATCTGCTTTGCGTTTTGCGGGCAGACGACGTAGCACTGGCCGCAAAGAATGCAGTCGTCGGGGATGACGCTCGCGAGATTTCCGGAAAAGCGGATGGACTTCACCGGACAGTTGCGGATACATTTATAGCAGTTTTTGCAGTTGGATTTTTTGAATGTGAGATATTCGGTCATGATTCCACCTTTTGCGCCGATAGCTTTTCGGCGGCCTTTTGCAGAAAGCGATCCCGCTGCACGATAAAGCGCTCGTGGGTCGCCTCGGCGGCAACGCCCGCGCCGTCGCGCAGGACGAGGCGGAAGACAAGCCGCCGGCCGTCGACCTCGGTCAGCTCGCTTTCGCACACGACCGTCGCGCCGACGGGATCGGCGGACAGATGCGCGAGCTCGAGCCTTGTGCCGACGCTTGTGGCGCCCGGCTCGAGCAGCGCTTCCACGCTCTCGCACGCGGCCGCCTCCATGAGCGCGGCAACGCGCGGCGTTGCGAGCACCGGGAGCGAGCCGCTCCCGATGCGCAGCGCCGTGTCCGCATCGCCCACCGTCAGGTACTTTTTATTTTTGACCCCGGCGGCGATCATGCGTTCGCACCGAGCTTTTTGAGGATTTGATTTTCAAAGAATTCCTGCGTCGTCTGCGGCGACACGGAGAAGCATTCGCCGTCCACCGTGACGTTGACACCGGTCTGGCATTTGCCCATGCAGAAGGTGCCCGCGAGCTCTACGACGTCCTTGAGATTGTGTTCGGCGACGAGATCCTGCAGCGTTTCTACGACCTGACGCGAGCCCTTGATGTGGCAGGAGCTGCCGATGCAAACGGTGACTTTCATTGGTGTATTCTCCTTATTCGTAATCGATCACGTTGACCCACCGAAGCAGGAATTCCCGCTCCTGCGGCTTTTCGAGAGACAGCTGGGACGCGGCGACGAGCGGCATCCACTGCTGAACGTACTGCTTCGCGGTGTCCGTCTTTTTGCAGAACAGACCGAGATATTCCTCCGCCGCGTCGATGTCGCCCGCGAGCCAGAACAGCAGATAGCTGCGCGCGGCGTCCGCGGAGGCGTTGCCCTGGGTGACGTGCGACCAGTCGAGCACGCAGTGGGAGCCGTCCGGCCGCAGGATGATATTGGACGGATTGAAATCGCCGTGGCAGATCTTTTTGTGGGTGGGCATCGCGTCGAGGCGCGTGTACAGGTCATACCGCGCGGTCGCGTCGAGATCGCTCTGGGCGATGTGGCTGCGCATTTTGTCCTTCAGCTTGTTGAGCAGCGGCGCTTCGCGGCTGAAGATCTCCCGCTGGATGTCCACAAACCGCTCGAGATGCGCAGCGCGGTGCTCGGGGTCCTCCTCCATGACGCGCTGGAGCGTTTTTCCCTCGATGAATTCCGAGCGGATGGCCCATTTGCCGTCGAGCTTTGTGACCTCGAGCAACTTCGGGACGGGCAGCCCCGTCTCTTCGACGCGGGCCTGATTGAGCGCCTCGTTGAGGATGCCGGATTTGGAATAATCGTCGTCGAAGACCTTGAGGACCGTGGCGCCGTCGCGGTAGATCGTTTTTCCGGTGCGCACGGCGATGATCCGGTCAGCTTGTATACTCATCTTTCGCTCCTCCCTTAGTTGCGCGCGTTGGAAACGCGGGTGACGTCGCTGTTGTACAGATTTTTGAAATCCCCCGTCAAGTCCGCAAGCTGATCGGCCGTGGGCATCGGGGGCTCGGCAAAGCGCTTGCCGTAATAGGCGTCGAGGTACATCTGCTTGATCTCACTCATGAGCGGATAGCGGGGATTCGCGCCGGTGCACTGATCGTCGAACGCCTGCTCGACCATTGCGTCGAGGGTGGACAGGAACGCCTTTTCGTCCGGGACGTAGTCGCGGATGGTGGGCTTAATGCCGATGTAGTCCTTGAGCGCGTCGATCTTTGCGATGAGACCGTCGAGCTTTTCCGCGTCGTTTGCGCCCTTGACGCCGAGATATTCGGCGACCTCGGCGTACCGCGCGAGGGTGTGCGGGTGGTCGTACTGCGGGAAGGTGCCCATCTTGACGGGCGCCTCGGCGGCATTGAAGCGCAGCACCTCGTCCATCATGAGGGCGTTTGCGACGCCGTGGGGGATGTGGTGGAACGCGCCGAGCTTGTGCGCCATCGAGTGCATGACGCCGAGGAAGGCGTTGGCAAAGGCCATACCGGCCATGGTGGCGGCGTTCGCCATCTTTTCCCGCGCGGCCGCATCGGGCACGCCGCTGACGGCGCTGTCATACGCGGCGGGCAGATAATCGAAGACCATCTTGAGCGAGCGCATCGCAAGGCCGTCGGTGTAATCGGTCGCCATGACGGAGGCGATGGCCTCGAGACTGTGGGAGACGGCGTCGATGCCGGACGCGGAGGTGAGGCCCTTCGGGGCGTTCATCATCATGTCCGCGTCGACGATGGCCATCTTCGGCATGAGCTCGTAGTCTGCGAGCGGGTACTTGACGCCGGTCGCCTCGTCGGTGATGACGGCGAAGGGCGTGACCTCCGAGCCGGTGCCGGCGGACGTCGGCACGGCGATGAAATAGGCCTTGTCCCCCATGTGCGGGAAGGTGTACACACGCTTGCGGATATCCATGAAGCGCATCGCCATATCCTGGAAATCCGCTTCCGGATGCTCGTAGAGAACCCACATGATCTTTGCGGCGTCCATCGCGGAGCCGCCGCCGACGGCGATGATCACGTCGGGACCGAAGGACGCCATCTGCGCGGCGCCCGCTTTGGCACAGCCGAGCGTGGGGTCGGGCGCAACGTCGGAGAAGGTGGTATGTGCGACGCCGAGCTCGTCGAGCTTTTTCTCGATGGGGCGGGTATAGCCGTTGGAATAAAGGAAGCTGTCGGTGACGATGAAGGCTTTCTTTCTGTGCAGCACCGCGCCGAGCTCATCGAGCGCGACGGGCAGACAGCCCTTCTTAATATACACCTTTTCAGGGGCGCGGAACCACAACATAGTCTCTCTCCTCTCGGCGACCGTTTTGATGTTGAGCAGATGCTTGACGCCGACGTTCTCCGAGACGGAGTTGCCGCCCCACGAACCGCAGCCGAGCGTCAGCGACGGGGCGAGCTTGAAGTTGTACAGGTCGCCGATGCCGCCCTGCGACGCGGGCGTGTTGACGAGGATGCGGCAGGTCTTCATGCGCGCGGCGAATTCGTCGAGCTTCGCGCGGCCGGCGACAGGGTCAAGATAGATGGACGCGGTGTGGCCGTAGCCGCCGTCCGCGATGAGATGCTCCGCTTTCGCGAACGCGTCGGCGATATCGGCGGCGCGGTACATGGCGAGCACGGGGGAGAGCTTTTCGTGCGCGAATTCCTCGGAGATGTCGACGCTGTCGACCTCGCCGATGAGAATCTTGGTCGCGTCCGGCACGTCGACGCCCGCGAGCGCCGCGATGGCGTGCGCGCGCTGGCCGACGATCTTCGCGTTGAGCGCGCCGTTGAGGAGGATGGTGCGGCGCACCTTTTGTGTTTCCGCTTTATTGAGGAAATAGCAGCCCCGCGCCGCAAATTCGGCGCGCACCTGATCGTAAACGCCGTCGAGCGCGATGACCGACTGCTCGGACGCGCAGATCATGCCGTTGTCAAAGGTCTTGGAATGGATGATGGAGTTGACGGCAAGCAGGATGTCCGCGCTGTCATCGATGATCGCGGGCGTGTTGCCGGGGCCGACGCCGAGCGCCGGCTTGCCGCTCGAATAGGCGGCCTTGACCATGCCCGGGCCGCCCGTCGCGAGGATGATGTCCGCCTCGCGCATGAGCAGATTTGTCATATCGAGGCTCGGCACGTCGATCCAGCCGATGATATTCTTCGGCGCGCCCGCTGCGACCGCGGCCTCAAGGACGGTGCGCGCCGCCTCGATGGTGCATTTCTTCGCGCGCGGATGCGGGCTGATAACGATGCCGTTGCGGGTCTTGAGCGCGAGCAGCGTCTTGAAGATGGCGGTGGACGTCGGATTGGTCGTCGGGATGACGGCGGCGACGATGCCGACGGGTTCGGCGATCTTTTGAATGCCGAAGGCGCTGTCCTGCTCGATCACGCCGCAGGTCTTCGTGTCCTTGTAGGCGTTGTAGATGTATTCGCTTGCGTAGTTGTTTTTGATGACCTTGTCTTCCGCGACGCCCATGCCCGTCTCCTCGACGGCGAGCTTCGCGAGCGGCAGCCGCGCCTTGTTCGCCGCAGTCGCCGCGGCGAGGAAGATGCGATCCACCTGCGCTTGTGTGAAGGTCGCGTATTCCCGCTGCGCCGCGCGCACCTGCGCAAGACGCGTCTCCAGCGCGTCGACACTGTCGACGATCGGGTCGTTCAGTTTCTTCATGTCGAGCCTCCTGTTCTTATCTGTATCCATCCTATCACGGATAAGTGTGCTTTTGAAATACCAAAGCCGCATATCGATATATAAATATCGATATGCGGCGCTCGGCTGTTTATTGGGGGAGCGTTCGCTTCACCTGCATCAGCTTGTCGATGAAAAGCTTATCCGCGTCGGTGAGCGCGTAGCCCTGTTTATAGATGAGGACGTCCTTATAGCGCCTCGTGTTTTCGGCGCAGGGGCGCTGCACCAGACTGTAGCGGTCGAGCAGGCGCTGCGGGACGGGGGACACCCACATAAAGGTATCGCGCGCCTCGCTGAGCAGGTCCATCTGGCTGCCACGCTCGAAAACAAAGATGTGCCGGTCGACCGTGTCGGACAGCTCGTTCTTGCGCACGGTGCTCAGCGGCAGGGAGGGCACGAAGGGGTCGGCGTGCGCGATCTCGGTATAAGGCCGCAGATCGGACAAAGAGACGTCCTGCTTTTCGGCGAGCGGGTGCTCCTTTGAGAACAGCAGAAGATAGTTGAACTCGAAGATCACCTCGCCGCGCAGCTTCTTTTCCGCAAGAAGCTCGTGGAAATTGGCATCATAGATGTCCTGATAGCGGATGATGCCCAGGCGGTAGTCGGCGTCGACGATGTTGTTGACCGCGCGCAGAGCGTTGGTCTCCTTGTAAAAGATGTCCGCGCCGTCGGGCGCCTTTGTGTCCTTTATGAATTCGGTGAAGGCGCACGCGATGTAGCTTGCGCGGGGCACCGAGACGGAAAAGCGCAGCGTGGACTTCCTCTCGCCCTGATACATGGCCTCCACGGCGTCCACCTGCGCGAGGATCTTGCGCGCATAGCCGAGGAACTCCTCGCCCGCGGCGGTCGGATAGATGCCCTGCGGGGTGCGCTTGAAGATGGTGACGCCCAGCGTGCTCTCTAGCTCCCGCACGGCGCGGCTGAGGTTTGGCTGGGCGGTGTAGAGCTTCTCGGCGGCCTTTGTCATGGAATTGGTTTCCGCGATGACGACGGCGTACTTCAGATGCAGCAGATTCATGTCATTTCCCCGTGCTTTCCCGCAGATGCTTCGACAGGATGGCGAGCGACGCCGCGATATTCTCGTTTTCTATGAGCACGCCGGCGGGCGCCTTCAGGATGGTCGGCGCAAAATTCCACACGGCGCGGATGCCGCAGCTCACGAGGCGGTCGCAGACCGCCTGCGCGCCGTCGGGGGGAATGGTGATGATCCCGAGCCGGATGCGCTTTTCGAAGCAGAGCGCCTCGAGATCCTCCATGGGCAGCACCGGCTTGCCGCCGGCGACCGTGCCGACGAGCGCGGGGTCGCTGTCAAACGCGGCGACGAGGTCGAGCCCGTAATCGGAGAAGCCAGCGTAGGAGAGCAGCGCTCTGCCGAGATTGCCCGCGCCCACGAGGATCGCGCTCGTCTTATTGCGGTAGCCGAGGCACGCCTCCAGCTGGCCGATGAGCTCGGACACGGCATAACCCGTCTTGGGGCGGCCGCTGCCGCTGACGGCGGCGAGGTCCTTGCGCACCTGCACATCGTTGAGGCCGAACTCGGCGGCGATATAGGACGCGGATACATGGCTGCGCTTGTTCCGCAGAGAGTTGAGCAGGTGCAAATACGCGGGCAGCCGACGCAGCACCGTCTCCGACACTTCTTTGTATTCCACGGCAAACCTCCGAAGCGGTAATAATGTATACAGTATAGCACAAAAGCGGCGGGCAATAAATGCGCAAGAGCCCACAGAAAAAGGGAGCCGCGCGGCTCCCTTTGCGATGCTCTTATTTGTCGTCCTTATCCCGGGACAGCGCGTTGAGCAGATAGATGCACAGGATGATGACGGCGGTGACGATAAAGATGCCGAGCATACCGAGGCCCATGTAGGGAAGCGTCTGCAAAAAGAGATCGAAATTCATAATGCGGCCCCCTTAACC
>JAYFQJ010000125.1:0-19535 GCA_034927165.1 Oscillospiraceae bacterium | reverse complement strand
TGGTACACCTATTTTGGCAACTTCGAGGCCAACGCGGCCAACCAGACGCTCGCCGCTTCCTGGTATGAAGCGGGCATCCAGTGCATCTTCGTGGCGGCCGGCCCGGCCGGCGCCTCCGTCTTCGCGGCTGCTGAAGCGACCACCGACGGCAAGGTCATCGGTGTCGACAGCGACCAGTATCAGGAATCCGACAGAATCATCTCCTCCGCGATTAAGGATCTCAAGCGCGTCACCATGAACGAGATCGACGCGTGGAACAAGGGCACATGGAAGGGCGGCGAGACCGTTCGTCTGACCGCCGCCGAGGAAGGCGTCGCGCTGCCGATGGAGCACTCCAAGTGGGTCAACTTCACGCAGGCGGACTATGACGACCTGTACACCCGCCTCGCCAACGATACCGACGGTCTTGCCTCCAGCATCCCGGTCGATACCACGGCGGACACGCCCGCGGAGCTTGCCTCCCGCTGGCCGCACGTCAACCTCACCTACACTGAGTAATTCCGCACAGACACACTGTTAGAATAGCAGCAGGCCGGCAAGGGGTGTTTGCTCACAGGAGCTTGCCTCTTGCCGGCTTGCACGTATCTTTTCAAGTAAGACAAGTAGAGGGAGGAATTGATTTTGGATTATGTCCTTGAGATGAGAAACATAACGAAAATCTTCCCCGGCATCATCGCCAACGACGACATCTCCCTGCAGTTGAAGAAGGGCGAGATCCATGCGCTGCTCGGTGAGAACGGCGCGGGGAAATCAACGCTGATGAGCGTTCTTTTCGGTATGTACGAACCGGAAAAGGGTCAGATCCTTATCCGGGGCGAAGAAGTTAAGATCCACAATCCGAACGATGCCACGCGTTACGGCATCGGCATGGTGCACCAGCACTTCAAACTGGTCGATGTTTTTACGACGCTGGAAAACATCGTTCTCGGCGCGGAGTCGACAAAGCACGGCGTCCTGCAGATGGATGAAGCGCGCAAAAAAGTCATGGCGCTCAGCGAGAGGTACGGTCTCGCGATCGACCCGGACGCAAAGGTCGCGGATATTTCGGTCGGCATGCAGCAGCGCGTTGAAATACTGAAAATGTTGTATCGCGACAGCGATATTTTGATATTTGACGAGCCGACGGCGGTGCTGACCCCCCAGGAGATCGAAGAGCTCATGCACATTATAAAGGAGCTCGCGTCCGAGGGGAAATCCATTCTGTTCATCTCCCACAAGCTCGCGGAGATCAAACAGGTCGCCGACCGCTGCACCGTTCTGCGGCGCGGCAAGTGCATCGACACGGTCACCACGGCGGACGTCTCCATGGAGGAGCTGTCCGAGATGATGGTCGGGCGCCCGGTCCTGCTGCAGGTCGAAAAGGGACCCGAGCATCCCGGCGAGGTCGCGCTGGAGGCGCAGGATCTGTGCGTGCGCATGAAGGGACACAACAAGGATAAGGTGCACAACGTTTCCTTTAAGGCGCGCAAGGGCGAGATCACCTGCATCGCCGGCATCGACAACAACGGTCAGACCGAGATGGTCCTCGCGCTTGCGGGCATCATGCCCTCCACGGGCAAGATCCTCCTCAACGGCGAGCCGGTGCAGCACAAGAGCATTCGTTTCCGCAACACGCATGGGATGTCTCACATTCCGGAGGACCGGCATCGCTACGGCCTCGTGCTGGACTTCCCGCTGCGCGACAATCTGATCCTGCAAAACTATTTTGAGAAAAAATTTCAGAAGGCGGGGTTCCTGCGCCAGAAGGCGATCAGCGACAACGCCGTGCGCCTCATCAAAAACTTCGACATCCGCTGCGGCCAGGGCGAGTACAACCTGACGCGCGCCATGTCCGGCGGCAACCAGCAGAAGGCGATCATCGCGCGCGAGATGGACAGGGAGCACGACGTGCTCATCGCCGTCCAGCCCACCCGCGGCCTCGACGTCGGCGCGATCGAATATGTGCACAAGGAGCTCGTGCGCGAGCGCGACAACGGCAAAGCCGTGCTGCTGATCTCTCTCGAGCTGGACGAGGTCATGGACGTGAGCGACCGGATCCTCGTCATGTTCAACGGCGAGCTCGTCTGCGACGTGCGGCCGAAGGATGTCACTTTCAACGAGCTCGGTCTGTATATGTCCGGCGCGAAGAGGGAGAACATAAATGAATAAATTCAATAATTTTCTTCGTAAAAAAGCGGTCGTATCGACGCTCGGCTCTCTGATCTCCATCGCCATCGGCCTTCTCGTCGGCCTGATCCTCATGTTTGTATTCAATCCGCAAAACGCGTTGTCCGGCTTTGCGATCATGCTCAAGGGCGGGCTCGCGGACGGTCTTCGCGGCGTCGGCAACGTGCTGTACTATATGGCGCCGTACCTGATGCTCGGCTTGTCCGTCGCGTTCTCGTTCCAGACGGGCGTCTTCAACATCGGCGTCACCGGCCAGTACATGGTCGGCTCCTGTGTGGGTGTTCTGATCGGCGGCCTGTTCGGCTGGCCGTGGTACGTTATCCTGCTCATCTGCGGGTTGTGCGGTATGCTGTGGGCGTTCATTCCGGGCGTGCTCAAAGCCAAGCTCAACGTCAACGAGATCATCACCTGCATCATGATGAACTACATCGCGATGTATCTGTGCAACCAGCTCGTCAAGAAGCTGTATTACGACAAGTCGCTCGTCGGCACGGGCTATTCGCAGGCGTCGGCGCTGATGCCCAAGGCGGGTCTGAACGAGATATTCCAAGGCTCCTCCGCCAGCTTGAGCATCGTCGTCGCGATCTGCATGGCGATCCTCGTCTACGTGATCCTTTATAAAACGACGTTCGGCTTCGAGCTTCGCTCGTGCGGCTTCAACCCGTTCGCAAGCCAGTATGTCGGCATCAATCAGACCCGGAACGTCATCTTAATGATGCTCATTGCGGGCTTTATCGCCGGCATGGGCGGCGGTATGCATATGCTCTCGTCCAGCACAAAATACTACAAATACTCCGAGGCGTTCATCGCCGAAACAAACTACGCGATCCCCGTTTCCCTGCTCGCGAGCAACAACCCGATCGCCGTCATCTTCTCCGCGCTGTTTGTTGCGTGGCTGACGGTCGGCGGCTCGATCATGCAGGGCAAGGGCTTCCCGGTGGAGACGGTCAACATGATCACCGGTATCATCCTTTATGTCAGCGCGTTCGCGTTCCTGCTGCGCGGGAAGATCGCCCAGGCGCTGCTTTCGAAGAGTGAGAAGCAAAACAAGGATGGAGGCGAGCGATAATGTCAACAATACTGTTTATTCTGCGGCAGACGCTTAACTTTTCCGTTCCGCTGCTCGTCGTCGCCATCGGCGGCACCTTCTCCGCGCGCAGCGGCGTTTCCAACATCGGTCTCGAGGGCATGATGGTCTTCGGCGCCATGTGCAGCTACCTGTTCATCAATTTGTCGTCCACCTACTGGGGGATGAGCGGACAGTGGCAGCTCCTTATTGCGATCCTCATCTCGATGGTTTCGGGCGTTGCGATCTCGCTGCTGCACGCGTTCTCGGCGATCAACCTGCAGGCGAACCAGATCATCTCCGGCGCCGCGCTCAATATCTTTACGCCGGCGCTCGCGGTCTTTGTCGATCGACTCATCTTCAACAACCAGATGATTCGCTTCGACAACACCTTCCGCATCACCTCCTTCCCGCTGCTCGGAAAAATTCCGATCATCGGGGATATCCTGTTCACCAATTGCTACATCACGACCTATATCGCCATCGCGATTCTGTTCATCGCCAACTTCGTGCTGTTTAAAACGCAGTTCGGTCTGCGCTTGCGCGCGTGCGGCGAATATCCGCAGGCCCCCGACTCGGTGGGCATCAACGTTGCGAAGATGCGCTACTTCGGCGTCGCCATCTCCGGCGCGCTGTCCGGCTTCGGCGGTCTCGTGTATATCCTGCCCAACAGCACGCAGTTCAACTGCACCGTCAACGGCTACGGCTTCCTCGCGATGGCCTGCATGATGTTCGGCCAGTGGAAGCCCTACAAAATTTTCTTTGCGTCGCTGCTGTTCGGCATCACCTCGACGTTTGCCTCGAGCTATTCTAGCATCGCCTTCCTGCAGGCCTCCAACATCTCCCAGAACTATTTCAAGATGATCCCGTATATCATCACGATCCTTGTGATGGCACTGAGCAGAAACAACTCCAACGCGCCCAAATCGGAGGGCAAGCCCTTCGAGAAGGGGATGCGCTAATAGAAAAAACCGCACAGCGTACCCCGCAAAATCCCCGCAGACGATCCGTGGGGGCTTGCGGCGACGCGCTGTGCAGGTTCTTCTTATTAAGAATACTTTGCATAGTCAGGATGAGAAAAGATGATGGACAACAAAGAATTTTCTGTAATTATTTGCGGGCAGATCACCATTGACGATCTGGTCCTCATGGACAGACCGGTGCTTCCCGATTCGCCGGGCGGAGACGGCATTTATCAGCTTTCCGGCGCTTATATCTGGCGGCGGGACAAGCTGGGCCTCATCATCCGGCAGGGCAACGATTTTGACATGAATATCATGCGCGACCTGACAGACGGAACGGTCGATTTCACCGGCGTGGTCGCGAATCCCGATGTGCCGAACATCCATACCTTCGAAATGTTCGACCGCAAGGGGTACCGCTATTTTATCAACCAGCGCTGGAGCGGCCAGGACAGCGAAATGGCGCCGTGCGGCGCGGCGGACTATCCTGAAAAATACCGCAGCACGCGCGCGGTCAGTGTGGCGCCGATCCCCTTCCCGTGGGGACGGGAATTTCTGCGCGAGATGCCCATAGACGACGACACGATCCTGCTCGTCGACCCGCATTTTGATTCGGTGCGTGAGCACAACCGCGCGGCGTGGGACGAGCTGTTCAAGAAAGTCACCGTCTGGATCCCCAGCGAGGCGGAGATCACCGATTATTTCTCCATCGAGGCACAGGACAAAGTGGAGGATTATATCCCCTATTTGAAGAAAGTCACCGACGGCGGCGTAAAGGTTGCCGTCGTCAAGCTCGGCGCGCGCGGGGCGCTTGCCTATGACAGCGTCAGCGGGCACGCGTGGCATGTGCCGACCTACGCGAAAACGAAGGTCGTCGACACAACGGGCTGCGGTGATACCTTCTGCGGGGGCTTCGCGAGCGGGTATGTGCAGAGCAGGGACCCGCTGGAGGGGCTTATCTGCGGCTCGGTCGCGGCATCGTTCTGTATCGACCATTACGGCTGTATAGAGACGTTCAAGGTCACGCGCGAGCAGGCGATGGCGCGGTATGAGGAGTTCAAGGCAGATCTTGACCTCGACAAGTGCCGGCTGCTTTAAGGACATTCAAAACAGAAGAGGAGAAGATACATGACAGAATCCATGGAGCGCATGGCGCAGGAGATCGCCGAGCAGGCAAGGCTGTTCGATGATTGCTCCGCCGGCGTGATCGAGCAGTGCAAGGCGATCATTGAGCGCCATGATTTTTCAAAGAAGATAAAAAAGGTCTACATCACCGGCTGCGGCGACTCTTATTTTGCCGGCATCTGCCTGCGCGATCTGTTCGTGCGCACGGTGAAGATCCACACGGAGGTTTACCAGGCGATCGAATTCTCGCGCTATGTCTGCGATTATGAGGTGGACGACAGCGCGCTCGTCGTGTGCATATCCTCCTCGGGCCGCGTTTCGCGCACGGTGGAGAGTGCGCTGCGCGCGCGGGAAAAGGGCGCGCTGTCCATCGCCGTGACGAGCAAGCCCGACAGCAGGCTTGCGCAAGCGGCAAACGAGAAGGTCGTTCTCGAAATTCCGGACAACCTCGGCTTCGCGCCCGGCACCAAGTCCTACTGTGCGTCGCTGCTCGCGCTGATTTGTGTTGCGGCCGCGCTCGGCCAAAGCATGGGCACCATGTCCGACGCCGACGTGAAGTCGCTGTTCGGGTATATCTCCAAGCTCGGCGACGTCATGCGCGCGACGGTGGAGCAATCCAACAACATGATCGAGCGCTATATCAAGGCTTATTTTGTGGAGGAGAACCCGCAGAAGATCCATATGTTCCACGTCCTCGGCAGCGGCCCGAACTGGGGCACCGCGCAGTTCGGCGCGATGAAATTCCTTGAGGCCGCCGGCTTTGATTCCATCCCGCAGGGCGTCGAGGAGTGGGCGCATTCCCAGTATTTCACCACCCGTCCGGGCACGCACACGGTCGTCATCGCGCCGCGCGGGGAAGCGCGCGAGCGCGCGATGGAGATATTGCAGGCGGTCACCGTCATGGACGGAAAAAAGATCGTCATCGGCGAGCAGGGGGACGAGGAGCTCGCGCGCTGCGCGGACATCTTTATTCCGGTGTGCGGTCTCGAGAATATCCGCGAGGATCTTTCCCCGCTCGTCTACGCCATACCGCTCGAGCTGCTCGCGATGCACATCAGCGCGCACAGCGACGTGCCCGCGTTCGATTTCGACAACAAGCCGTGGCGCCGTGAGGAGAACTTCCGCCAGATCTGGGGCTCAAAGATCGTGTCCCTTGCCGACGCAAAAAAATAGCCAATCTTTTCTTTAACATAAAGGAGAAACCATCATGGATGAACTCGCAAAATGCTATGCTATCGCAAGCCGGATCAAGTACGATGTGCCGGACCGCCCGGGCAAGCCGGAGATCCTGTTTCAGCCGTACGGCGTCGCGGCGGTCGTAGGACTGCTCGCGCTGCCGGGCACGTCGCAGAATATCTATCCGATGCGCAAGATCGTGGAGGTCGCTGTGGACGAGGCGAAGCGCTATTACGCCGCCGGCATCCGCAATATCCTTATACAGAACGTCAACGATGTGCCGATGAAGTGCAACGTCGGCTATGAGACGGTCGCGAGCATCACCGCCGCGGCGTACGCCGTGCGCGAGGCGCTGCCGGACGACTGCGTCATGGGCGTGAGCGTCCTGCGCGACAACGGCAAGGCGCTCGTCGCGACCGCCAATGCCGTCGAAGCGGATTACATTCGCCCGAAATGCTACGTCGGCACCGTCGTCGGCATGAGCGGCCTGCACGACGGCATCATGGACGACGTGCTGGAGATGCGCTATATGCTGCGCTGCAACACCGCCATTTCCGCAGACATCCACGACCGCAGCACCTCGCCCATCGGCGGCGTCACGCTTGTGGACGCGGTCATGCAGGCGATCAGCGGCGGCCTCGCGGACGCCGTGAATATCGCGGGCAAGAGCTTCGACGATTCCATGCGCCTGATCGACGACGTCAAGAAGGCGGCGCCGAGCGTTTATGTAAATCTCGGCGGCGGCGCCAACGCAAAGAACCTCGACACCGTTTACAAGCACGCCGACGGCATCTTCGTCGCCTCCTGCTTGAAGGATACCGGCAACATGACCGGCAAGGTGGACGATGAAAAGGTGCGCGCGTTCATGCAAGCGCACAGCGCGGTCTGCAAGGGCTGAACACAGCGGGATGCGAAGCCCTGCCGGGCTTCGCATCCTTTTTAAGATTCGATTTCGTAGCCGGAGACGGCGACTCATTCAACGAGGTGAAAGATTATGTTTGTAGAACGCAGCGATATGAAATTCAAGGATTTCCACGACGGTACGACCCGTGTGCAGCTGGGCAAGCTGCCCGGCATCATGGGCTGCACCATGACCTTTAATAAGGGCGCCTTTACCGTGCCGCACGCGCACGACGACCATCTGCAGTTCATCTATTTTCTAAAGGGTAAGTTTGAGATCACCTGCGGCGCCGAGAAACGCATTTGTCTGCCGGGCGACTGCATGTATGCCGACTACAATGAGCTGCACGGCTCCTTCGCACTGGAGGACGGCTCCATGCTGCTCGACGTGCACACGCCCATGCGCGAGGACATCGACAAGGATTTTGATTATACGCTCGCTGAAAAGGAGAAATAAAGGATGAAAGCCGATCTGTTGATTAAAAACGGCACGATTGTTACGCACACGGATCGCTTTGAAGGCAGTATTGCCGTTAAGGATGGGAAGATCGCCGCGATTCTCGGGAAAGACGCGGATATCGAGAGCACTGAGACGATCGATGTAAAGGGAAAGTTCATTATCCCCGGCATGATCGACACGCACACCCATGTCGAGGATCCCGGCTGCCACATCGCGCGTGAGGATATGCCCCATGCGACGAGCGCCGCCGCCATCGGCGGCGTGACGACCATGTGCGTCATGCCGACGAACGATCCGCTGCTGCTCAACGTCGAGGCGTACGACGCGTACCTCGCCGCCTACAAGGACCGCGCGAACGTCGACTACACCCTGTACGGCGGCCTCGACTCCACCAACATCGACTCCATCGAGAGCCTGTGGAAGAACACCGGCGTGAGCGCGATGAAGGTCTATATGTGTTATTCCTCGCCCAACATGGGCTTTGTGGACGACGAGCTGCTGTATGAAAGCATGGAGATCCTCGCGCCGCTGGGCGCCGTGATGATCGCCCACTGCGAGAACGACGGCCTGCTCAATCTCATGCAGCACCGCATCGACGCCGCCGGCCGCACCGACTATATGTCCTTCAACGAGTCCCGTCCGGCCCTCGGCGAGGAGGAGGCGATTCGCCGCCTGGGCCTGTTCGCACGCCACACAGGTATGCGCGTCGTTGTGCCGCACCTGTCCACGGCGGAGGGGATCCTCGCCGTGCGCCGTGAGCGCGAGGACGGCGCGGACATCTGGGCGGAGACCTGCCCGCAGTATTTTACGCTGACGACGAAGGATCATGAAAAGCTCGGACCCTTCACAAAATTCTCGCCCGTTATGCACGACCAGGCCAATCAGGACCGCATGTGGGAGCTGATCGGAAAAGGCTATATCGACGTGCTCGGCTCCGATCACTCGCCGTACGAGCTGTCCGAAAAGCTCGCGGGCAAGGACAACATCTGGAAAGCGCCCAACGGTATGCCGGGGCTGCAGACCGAGATGGCCGCGTGGCTCAACGCCGTCAACGAGGGCCGCTTTTCGCTCGAGGATTTCGTGCGCATGAGCAGCTATAACGCGGCGAAGCTGTTTAAGCTCGAGGGCAAGGGCGACCTGCTGCCGGGTTACGACGCAGACATCGCCGTCGTCGACATGGACGCGGCGCACGCGATGACCGAAGAGGAGGCGGCGTTCAAATGCAAGTGGTCGCCGTTCAATGGCCGCGTGTTCAAGGGCTGGCCGGTGATGACCTTCCTGCGCGGAGAGCTCGTCGCGAAGGATTACCGCTTTGTCGGAAAAACGGGCCTCGGGAAGTTTATTCCCCGGGCAAACTAAAGGAGAACAAAATGAAAATCGGATTTATCGGACTCGGTATCATGGGCAGGCCTATGGCAAAGAACCTCATGAAGGCCGGGCATGAGCTGGTCGTTTTTGACGTTGTTCAGGCGAATGTGGACGACGTCGCCGCCGCGGGCGCCGCGACCGCGAAGAGCGCGCGCGAGGTCGCGCAGCAGTGCATGGTTATCATCACCATGCTGCCCAATTCTCCGCACGTCAAGACGGCCGTGATGGGAGAAAACGGCGTTCTCGAGGGCGCGCAGAAGGGCGCGCTGCTCATCGACATGAGCTCCATCGCGCCGCTCGCGTCCAAGGAGATCGCCGCCGCGTGCGCCGGGAAGGGCGTGCGTATGCTCGACGCGCCCGTGTCCGGCGGGGAGCCGAAGGCGATCGACGGCACGCTGTCCATCATGGTGGGCGGCGCCGAAAAGGATTTCGAGGAAGCAAAGCCGCTGCTCGCGGAAATGGGCGCGTCGGTCGTGCTGTGCGGCGACGTCGGCGCAGGCAACACGACGAAGCTCGCAAACCAGATCGTTGTCGCGTGCAACATCGCCGCGTGCTCGGAGGCGTTTATGCTTGCCAGGAAAGCGGGCGTAGACCCCGCGCGCGTGTTTGACGCGATCAAGGGCGGCCTTGCAGGCAGCACGGTCATGAACGCGAAGGTGCCGATGATGCTTGAGCACAATTACAAGCCCGGCTTCAAGATCGACCTGCACATCAAGGATCTGTGCAACGTCATGGACACCGGCCACGGCGTCGGCTCGCCGCTGCCGCTGACGGCCACAGTGCTCGAGATGATGGAGACGCTGCACGCGGACGGCGACGGCCAGAGCGATCACAGCAGCCTTGCGCTGTATTACGAGAAGCTGACCGGGACGACGATCGGAGACTGAATATGATCCGACATATCGTGCTGTGGAAATTAAAGGCCGACGCCGACAAGGCGGAGGTCAAAAACAACGTAAAGGCGGGCCTCGAGGGACTCGTGGGTCAGATCGACGGCCTTGTTTCGGCGACGGTCCAAACGCAGCTCGTTGAGGGCAGCGCCGCGGACATGATGCTCGACACGGTGTTTTCGGATGAAGCGGCGCTGCGCGGATACAAAAGCGATCCGAAGCACCTGCACGTCGCGAACACCTTTGTCCGGCCGTTTGTGGAGCAGCGGCTGTCCGCCGATTACGAGATCGAATAAGCCGGGGGAGTACAATGAAAGAAAGCATCCATAAGTATTTTAAAGTCAGCACCATCCTGCCGATGAGCTATCCGGCGGGACCGGTGCTGAACACGCTGCGCCGCATCGCGTGCGACGACTATTTCGACGCGGTCGAGGTCACTTCGTTCAGCGACGACACGGCGCGCGACGAGGCCATCGCGATGCTGCGCGAGGGCAATTTGTGCGTCGGTTTTTCCGCACAGCCGTGCTTGATGGGCGCGGGGCTCAACGTGAACAGTCTCGACGAGACCAAGCGCCAAGCCGCGGAGGCGCGCCTGCTGCGCGCCGTGGATGAAGCGCGGCAGCTCGGCGCCGAGCGCCTTGCCTTCCTGTCCGGGAAATGGGAAAAAGCGACGCAGGCGCAGGCCTATGCGCAGCTGCTTAAAACGACCCGCGCCGTGTGCGCGCACGCCGCGGACAAGGGGATCACAGTGGAGCTCGAGGTCTTCGACTACGACGTCGATAAGGCGTCGCTCATCGGCCCCGCGCCCTACGCGGCTCAGTTTGCCGCCGATATGCGCAAAACAGACAAAAACTTCGGGCTGCTCGTCGACCTCAGCCATTTCCCGCTCACGCGGGAGACGAGCGAGCAGGTCATCACCGCGTGCAGGCCTTACATCACGCATCTGCACCTCGGCAACGCCGTCATACAGCCCGGCTGCGAGGCGTACGGAGATATGCACCCGCGCTTCGGCTTCCCGAACAGCGCAAACGGCTGCGCGGAGCTCGTCGATTTTCTGCGCGTGCTCAAGCGGGAGGGATTTTTCCGCCCGGAGGACCCGTATATGCTCTCCTTCGAGGTCAAGCCCTGGAAGGCTGAGGACGCGGACGTCGTGCTCGCGGGGACGAAACGCATATTGAACCGCGCCTGGGCGCTGCTGGAGGATTAAAAGCATGAAGATCGTAATTTTAGACGGCTACACGGAAAACCCCGGCGACCTGTCATGGGCCGGGTTTGAAAAATGCGGCGAGCTCACGGTCTACGACCGCACGCCGCTTACCGACACGGACGAGATCGTGCGCCGCATCGGCGACGCCGAGATCGTTTACACCAACAAAACGCCGCTGCCGAAGGCGGTGCTCGACCGCTGCCCCGCGCTGCGCTACATCGGCGTGCTCGCGACCGGCTTCAACGTCGTGGACGTCGCGGCGGCCGCGCAGCGCGGTATCCCCGTGTGCAACGTGCCGTCCTACGGGACGGACGCAGTGGGGCAGTTCGCCATCGGGCTGCTGCTCGAGATCTGCCACCACATCGGCCACCACAGCGAGGCGGTGCACGCCGGCCGCTGGGCAAAGGCGGGCGATTTCTGCTTCTGGGATTATCCGCTCATCGAGCTCGCGGGGAAAACGATGGGCATCGTCGGCTACGGCCGTATCGGGCGGGCGACCGGCCGCATGGCGAAGGGCATGGGGATGGATATCCTCGCGTACGACGCCAACAAGGGGCCGGACGACGGCGGTGTCGCGACGTTCTGCGATCTCGACACGCTTTTCTCGCGCGCGGACGTCATCGCGCTGCACTGCCCGCTGACGCCGCAGACGGAGAAAATCGTAAATGCCGAAAGCATCGCGAAGATGAAGGACGGCGTGATCATCCTGAACAACAGCCGCGGGCCGCTGATCGACGAGCAGGCGCTCGCAGATGCGCTCCGATCCGGCAAGGTCTACGGCGCGGGTCTCGACGTCGTCTCGGTGGAGCCGATCCGGGAGGATAATCCGCTGTTCACCGCGCCGAACTGCATCCTCACCCCTCACATCAGCTGGGCGCCCAAGGAGAGCCGGCAGCGCCTGATGGATGTCGCGGTAAAGAATCTTGAGAATTTCCTTGCGGGTACGCCGAGCAACGTCGTCAACCGCTGAGAGCGTGCCGAGCTGTCAGTGCAACCGGCGGGAAGACAAGTCGCTTGGCCTATATCACGGTCGTCAAATTCAGCACAAATGGTTTTTTAAACGGCCGATCGCGTTATCCGGCATGAAGGCGCCCGTAAAATGAGGACAAAGCGAGCGGCGCCGTCCCCAAAAGCCATACAAGAAGGCCCCGAAAAACCGCGGTTTTTCGGGGGCTTTGAGCATATTTTGTTGTAAGGACCGCTCTGCTTATCTCTTGCAGAACTGCGGTGCGCGACGAGCGGCTTTGAGGCCGTACTTCTTGCGCTCCTTCATTCTCGGGTCGCGGGTCAGGAAGCCCGCCTTCTTGAGGTCGCCGCGCAGGTTCTCGTCGAACTGCAGCAGCGCGCGCGCGACGCCGTGGCGGATCGCGCCGGCCTGTCCGGAGATACCGCCGCCGTTGACGCTGACGACGATGTCGAACTTGCCCTCGGTTTTTGTGAGGTTGAGCGGCTGACGAACGATCAGCTTGAGAGTCTCAAGACCGAAATAGTCGTCGATGTCGCGATTGTTGATGGTGATCGCTCCGGTGCCGTTGTAAAGGCGGACGCGAGCGACGGAAGATTTTCTTCTTCCCGTGCCATAGAAAAAGGGTCTGGTTTCGTACATGGTGTGTCGCTCCTTTCTTTAGCCTTCGTATGCAACGGGCTTTTGTGCGGCGTTCTTGTGGTCGGCGCCGCGGTAGACGCGCAGACGCGTGAGCGCCTTGCGGCCGATCACCGTGTCGGGGAGCATTCCCTTGACGGCGAGCAGCATCGCCTGCTCGGGCTTTTCGTTCATCAGCGTCTTGTACTGGATCTCGCGCAGACCGCCGATCCAGGCTGAATGATGTCGGTAATACTTCTGGGTAAGCTTGTTGCCGGTGAGCACCGCGTCGGCGCAGTTGATGACGATGACGTGATCGCCGCAATCGACGTTCGGCGTGAAGCTCGGCTTGTTTTTTCCGCGAAGCAGCGTGGCTGCGGTGACAGCGGTGCGGCCGAGGGGTTTGCCCGCCGCATCGATGATGTACCACTTGCGCTCGACCGCTTCCGGCTTCTGCATGGTCGTGGACATTTGCATTTTCCTCCGTTGATAATCGCCCGTTGGGCGCGTTTTCAAAGCAACGGCGCGCATACGGCGCCGAACTGTATTATATAACGCCCGTGAAGAGGCTGTCAACAACTTTTTTCCGAAAAATCAAATTACAAAATAGTATCTCGCTATATCTCTCTTATTCTTCTTGTATCTCTCGAATCCTCACATCTCAATTTTGAATAATTGCTACGGCATTGTGAAACCTGCACAAGAAAACTCCCTGTTTTTTTACCGCGATCTCCTTTATTTTTTCACGAAGTATCCTGTAAACTGATAAAGAGGTGAATTCAATGAAAAAGAAGATCATCGGTGCGGCGCTCGGAAACTGTGTGCACATCGGCGGCGTCGTCCACTTTTTGCAGCTTGCCGAGCGGGAGGGCTACGAGACGGTGTTTCTCGGCCCCGCCGTTTCGGTCGACCGTTTTATAGAAGAGATCAAGGCGCAGCGGCCCACTCATGCTGCGGTGGGCTACCGCCTGACCCCGGACAATTGCCGGCAGCTGCTCGACGACTTCTGCGCGCGCGTGCGCGCCGAGGGGCTTGACAAAACGACGACTTTTGTTTTCGGCGGCATTCGTCCGAACGCGGAGCTCGCGCGCGCGTGCGGCCTGTTTTCCTATATCTCCGACGGCAGCGACGACATAGACGATTCGCTGGCGTTTCTGCGCGGACTCGACCGCGCGCGTGCGGCGGAGCGCTGGCCGCAGACCATCGTCGGACGTATCGAAGCAAAGTATCCGTACCCGGTTCTGCGGCACCACGTAGGTCTGCCGTCGCTCGAGGACACCGTCGCAGGGATTGCGCGCATTGCCGAAGCGAAGGTACTCGACGTGATCTCCATCGGCCCCGACCAGAACACGCAGCAATTCTTTTTCAGACCGTCGCAGATGGATCCCGCCTTTGACGGCGCGGGGGGCGTGCCGCTGCGCACGGAAGAAGATTTTCGGCGGCTCAAGGCCGCCGCGCAGACGGGAAATTACCCGCTGCTGCGCTGCTACAGCGGCACGGACGACGTGCTGAAGTTTGCGCAGCTGCTCGATGAAACGATCGGCAACGCGTGGTGCGCGGTGCCGCTGTGCTGGTACAACGAGCTGGACGGGCGGGGCACGCGCACGATTGACGCGTCGGTCGTGGACGCGCAGGCGCTCATGCGCTGGCACGCCGCGCGCGGCATTCCCGTCGAGATGAACGAGCCGCACCACTGGGGCTTGCGCGACGCGCACGACGTTCTGCCGGTCGTGACGTCCTTTCTCGCGGCGTACAACGCGCGGGCGTGCGGCGTGCGGGACTACATCGCGCAGTATATGTTCAATAATCCCGCGATGCTGTCCTTCAACTGCGACCTCGCGCGGGTGCTTGCGATGCTGGAGCTGACCGAGACGCTCGCGGGGGATGATTTCAGGATCTACCGGCAGACGCGCGCGGGACTGCCGTTTTTGTCCGGCGATCTCGATGTCGCAAAGGGGCAGCTCGCCGCGACGACCTATCTGCAGCTTGCCGTGCGCCCGCACATCATTCACGTGGTCGGCTACAGCGAGGCGGAAAAGGCGGCGACGCCCGACATCGTCATCGAGAGCTGCCGCATCGTGCGCGGCGTTATCCGCTCGGCGCTCGACGGCGCGCCGGATCTCACCGCGGACGCCGCCGTGCAAGCGCGCAAGCGACAGCTGCTTGAGGAGGCAAAGTATACGCTCGACTTTATCAAGCGGCGCTACGCGGGCGTCAGCGCCGATCCCTTCGCCGACCCGGCGGTCATAGCGGACTGTGTCAAAAAGGGTATCCTCGACGCGCCGCACATCGTCAAAAACGAGCGCTTCACCGGCAATCTTGTCACCCGCATGATCGACGGCCACTGCGCCGCCGTGGACGAGGAGGGCAGGGAGCTCACGGAGGCGCAGCGCATCGGGCGTCTGCGCCTTGGCGCCGTTTTGGACGCGCCCGCAGCGCAATGCCGCGCGGCGGGACACTGAAGCACATAAAAAGGAGCCGCATCAGGCGGCTCCTTTTTGGTTGCCCGCGTCTTTTCTGCGCACGCACCGGCGGCAACAGGCAAGGCCGAGATACAGGATCAGCGCATACAACCGCAGCAGATCCTTCCTGCGCGACAGGCGGCACAGCAGGATGAGCCCGTCCGTCACAGGATGGATTCCTCCCGCTGCGCCGTTTCGACGAGCCCGAGGCGCGCGTCGATCAGGCCGAATTCAAAGCCCCTGCTCCGCGCGGCGTCGACGAGATCGCCCATGATCGCGGCGTTTGTGGCGGACACAGCGTGCAGCAGGTAGATCGAGCCGTCCGCGAGATAATCGGTCGTGCGCTGCAGCGCGTAGCTCTCGTCCGGCTGATCGTCGGTGATCCAGTCTTTATAGGCGAAGCTCCAGAAGATGCTCTTGTAGCCGAGCGTGTTGATGAGCGACAGCGTGTGCTCGGAGAATTCGCCCATCGGATAGCGGAACAGCCGCATCGTGTAGCCGAAATTGTCGAGGACGTAATCGTGCAGGTCCATCAGCTCCGCGCGCACGCGCGCGTCGGAGACAGTCGGGATGGACGGGTGCTTCACGGTGTGGTTCCCGAGCGTGTGCCCCTCGTCGATAATGCGCCGCACGATGTCCGGCGCTTCCTTTGCATAGTCCATCGTGATAAAAAAGGTCGCCTTTACGTTTTTCTCCCTGAGCGTGTCGAGGATCTTTTCCGTGTATCCATTTTCGTAGCCGAGATCGAAGGTCAGGTAGATGACGCCCGTGTCCTCGGGGAAAATGAAATAGCCGCCGAGCTGCTCGTACTTTTCCTGCGCGGCGACGCTGTCGACCGTCTGATTGCGGTCGTTGTGGTTGGTGCCCGGGCCCCAGCCGATCTTTGTTGTGGACAGCGCCGGCGCCTGTGTCTGCGCGTCCTCTACGACCACATCCTCCGACGGCGCGGATGCCTCCGGCCCGGCGGCGCGGTGGTCGAGCGCAAAGCTGACGCCGACGAGGACGAGGACGATCGCCGCCGTGACGATCAGCGCGGTTTTTACGATGTTCATGGGACGCCTCCTTGCTTTCTCCGGTTATTTTGCGGGAAGCGGGGGATTTTATGCAAGGAAAAGCTTACATACGCGGGGAAGTATGGTACAATAAAGCTCGAAAAAACACGGAGGCTGCATCATGAGTGAATCGGCGAAGCAATATGTTCTGGAGAATAAAGAGAATATCAGCAGAGACATCGCGCGGCTGATCGGGAAGCCCAGCGTGCAGGGAACGCCGGCGCCCGGCGCCCCCTACGGAGAGGATGTCCGCGCCGCGCAGGAGGAAGCGATGACGATGCTGCGGGAGATGGGCTTTTCCGTCACCGACGCGGACGGCCGCATCGCCTTTGCGCACCTCGGCGACAGCGAACGCTTTTTAGGCGTCATCGCGCATCTTGACGTCGTGCCGGCAGGCGGCGGCTGGGACAGCGAGCCCTTCACGGCGACCGAGCGCGACGGCTATCTCGTCGGCCGCGGCACGCTCGACGACAAGGGCCCGCTGGTGCTCGCGGCGTACGCGATGAAATATCTGCTCGACAAAAAGCTCCCGCTGCGCTACGGCGTGCGGCTGCTCGTCGGCCTCGACGAGGAGACGGGCATGACCGACATCGAGTATTACAAGAAGCACTATAAGATGCCGCTGTTTACCTTTACGCCAGACGCGGGATTTCCCGTCGGCCACGGCGAAAAGGGCATTTACAGCGCGGACCTCGTCTCGCCCGCGCTGCCCGGAGGCGCTATCTTAGAGCTCAGCGGCGGCGTCGCGAGCAATGTGGTCGCGGATTGCGCGTGCGCCGTCGTGCGCGGAGACGCGGCAGCGCTGCAAAAGCTCGCAGAGAACGATCCTGCGATCACGGTCACGGCTTGTGCGGCGGGCGCCCGTGTGGAAGCGCGCGGCAAGGCGGGGCACGCGGGAGAACCCCACGCGGCAATAAACGCGAACCGCCTGCTGATGGCGTTCCTGCGTGAAACAGGCGCCCTGACCGAAGGGGAAAACAGAGCGGCGGATTTCGTCCTGCTCGCGACGCAGGATTATGACGGCGCGCCGTTGGGCATCGCGTGCGACGACGGCGTATTTTCGCCGCTGACCATCATCGGCGGTATGCTTGAGAAAAAGGACGACCGCATCATCCTAAACGTCAACTGCCGCTATCCGACCGCCATCACGCCCGCGCAGCTTGAGCAGAAGATGGACGCCGCCTGCGCACCGTTCGGCTTTGCGCAGCGGGTGCTCTCAAACAGCGAGCCGTTCTATCTCGATCCCGCGAAGGTGCCCGCCGTCGGGCTCATGTGCGACATCTACAACGAGGTCACCGGCAGCCATGAGAAGCCGTTTGTCATGTCGGGCGGCACCTACGCGCGCCACATCCCCAACGCCGTCTCCTACGGCGCGGAGTATCCCGACCAGAAGGACCCCGACTGGGTCGGCGGCGTGCATATGAAAAACGAGGCGATCAAGCTGTCGCGCGCCTATGAGAGCTGCGAGATATTCATCGACACCCTTGTAAAGCTTCAAAATGTTGATTTTTGATTATATATTACGGAGCGTATTATGAAAAAGATACTGATCGTTGTAGATATGCAGAATGATTTCATCGACGGGTCGCTTGGCACCGCCGAGGCGCAGGCGATCGTCGGCAGGGTCGCGCAAAAGATTGAGAGCTTCGACGGCGACGTCCTGTTTACGCAGGATACGCATTTCGAGGACTATCTCTCCACGGCGGAGGGAAAAAAGCTGCCTGTGGAGCACTGTATCAAGGGGACAAGGGGCTTCGCACTCAACGCGCGCGTGCAGGCGGCGTGCGATAAAAAGGGCGCCGTCGGCGTTGAAAAGCGGACGTTCGGCGCCAAGACGCTGCCGGAACTGCTGAGCGCGCGTTACCCGGACGGCGTCGAGAGCATCGAGCTGATCGGCCTGTGCACCGACATCTGCGTCATCAGCAACGCGCTGCTGCTCAAGGCGTTTTTCCCCGAGACGCCCATCGCGGTGGACGCGTCCTGCTGCGCAGGCGTCACGCCCGCGAGCCACGACACCGCGCTGTCCGCCATGCGGGCGTGCCAGATCGACGTCGAGGGCGCGTGAGCTCATGAACAGGAAGACAGTGGAAAGCTATGCGCTGTGCATCGGCGGCGCGCTGCTTGTCGCCGTCGGCGTCTACTTTTTCAAATTTCCGAACAATTTCTCTACGGGCGGCGTGAGCGGCCTGTCGGTGCTGCTGCGCGGCGTTTTTCATTTCAGATCCGCGAGCGCGGTGTCGACCGCCATCAACGCCGCGCTGCTCGGATTGGGCTTTCTGTTTCTAGGGCGGGGATGCGGGCTCAAGACGGTCGTGGGGACCGTCACGATGTCGGGCGCGCTGCTGCTGTTCGAGCGGCTGTTTCCGCTGAGCGCGCCGCTGACGGACGAGCCGATGCTGGAGCTGATCTTCGCGATCCTGCTGCCTGCCGTCGGCTCGGCGATCCTGTTCAACAACGACGGCAGCACGGGCGGCACCGATATCGTCGCGATGATCCTGCGACGCTATACGGGCTTGAAAAATATCGGCGCGGCGCTGTTTGTGTCCGACGCCGGCATCACGCTCGGCGCATTCTATTTCGGCGTGAAGACCGGCCTGTTCTCGCTGCTGGGGCTCATCCTCAAAACGGTCGTGATCGACGGCGTCATCGAAAACATCAATCTGTGCAAGTGCTTTTCCATCATCACCGACGCGCCGCAGCCCATCGCGGCCTATATCTCCGGCGAGCTGTGCCGCAGCTGCACCATCCTCGAGGGGACGGGCGGCTACACCCACGGCAGAAAATATCTGCTCATCGCGGCGATGAAGCGTTATCAGGCGGCGCGGCTGCAGAAGTTTCTTCGCGCCAATTACCCGACGACCTTTATGATGATCACGAATTCAAGCGAGGTCATCGGCAAGGGCTTCCGGGGATTTCAATGAGCCCGGCGGATCCTCTTCAAAAAAGCAGCTGCGGTTGCCCTCGATCTAAAAATGCATTCTCATGTGCGTTTTTTAGATTACAGCGATAAGCTGCGCTGACGCCGGACGCGTCAGGACAGGTTTCAGAGCTCATGTGAGCATAGGTCGCAATCGTGCGCATAACAAAAGCAGGGCGCCGCCGCCAAACCGGCCGCGCCC
>JAYFQJ010000077.1:0-21366 GCA_034927165.1 Oscillospiraceae bacterium | reverse complement strand
CGGAGGAAAAGCAATGCAGGCGATCTATGAAAACGCACTGAATATCGAGTGGCGGCAGGTGGTGATGTGGTGTATCGGGGCGCTGCTGATCTATCTTGCGATCAAAAAGAACATGGAGCCGGCGCTGCTGCTGCCCATGGGCTTCGGCGCGATCCTCGTCAACCTGCCCTTGTCGGGGGCGGTCACGCAGACCTACGAGGGCGTGCAGGAGGTCGGCGTCATTGACGTGCTGTTCGACGCGACCATCGGCAACGAGCTGTTTCCGCTGCTGCTGTTCATCGGCATCGGCGCGATGATCGACTTCGGCCCGCTGCTGTCCAACCCGAAGCTCATGCTCTTCGGCGCCGCCGCCCAGTTCGGCATTTTCTTCACCCTCGGCATGGCGGTGCTGCTCGGCTTTGACATCCGCGACGCGGCCTCCATCGCCGTCATCGGCGCGGCGGACGGCCCGACGTCCATCTTCGTCGCGAACTACTTCCAGTCGAAATACATCGGCCCCATCATCGTGGCCGCTTATTCCTACATGGCGCTCGTGCCCATCGTCCAGCCGCCGGTGATCAAGCTGCTGACGAGCAAAAAGGAGCGCCGCATCCACATGGATTACAAGGATGTGAAGGTCAGCAAGCGCACCCGCATCCTCTTCCCCGTCGTCGTCACCGTCATCGCCGGCATCTTCTCCCCGCGCTCGGTCGCGCTCGTCGGCTTCCTGATGTTCGGCAACCTCATCCGCGAGTGCGGCGTGCTCAACTCCCTGTCCGAGACGGCGCAGAACGTCCTCGCCAACCTCATCACCCTGCTGCTGGGCCTCACCGTCGCCGCGCGCATGACCGCCGACGCCTTCCTCAACTGGCAGACGCTCATGATCCTCGGCCTCGGCCTCGTCGCCTTCGTCTTCGACACCGTCGGCGGCGTGCTGTTCGCGAAGCTTCTCAATCTTTTCCTCAAGCGCAAGGTCAATCCCATGATCGGCGCGTGCGGCATCTCCGCGTTCCCCATGTCCGCCCGCGTCGTCCACAAGATGGGCCTCGCCGAGGACAACCAGAACTTCCTGCTCATGCACGCCGTGGGCGTCAACGTTTCCGGTCAGATCGCCTCCGTCATCGCCGGCGGCCTGATCCTCAACTTCTTCGGTTAAGGGGGCCGCATTATGAATTTCGATCTCTTTTTGCAGACGCTTCCCTACATGGGTCTCGGTATGCTCGGCATCTTTATCGTCACCGCCGTCATCATCCTGTGTATCTATCTGCTCAACAGGTTCACCCGCGGCGGGAACATCGTTGAGAAAAAATAGTACTATATTTCAGGAGGTGTTTCCTATGCACAGCAAAGAATACGAGGCCGCGCGCAAGGAGTTTATCAACTGCATCCTCATGTCCCCCATCGGGCTCGGCGTGCCGCTGATCCTCGCCTTCACCGAGTGGCTTCCGCGCATGAAAGCGGAGCTGAAAAAAGAAAAGGTTTCCCCGGTATAAGAAAAGAGCAGCCTTGCGGCTGCTCTTTTTGCCTGTTTCAGTCGGCGTCCGCCATACGGTAACCGACGCCCATTTCGGTGAATATGAACTGCGGGTCGGCGGGATTTTTCTCGATCTTTCGGCGGATATTCGCCATGTTCACCCGCAGGATCTGATTGTCGCCGCCGCTGTTCGGCCCCCAGACCGCCTTTATGATGTGGTCATAGGTCAAAACTCTGCCCGCATAGCGCGAGAGCAGAGCCACGATCTTATACTCGTTCTGCGTCAGATGCACGTCCTCGCCCGAGACGTAGACATGCCGTTTGTCGTAATCGACGGTCAGCTCCCCTATGCGGACGCGCCCGCCCGGATTTGTCTGCGGCAGATCCGGCCCGCGTTGCGCATGGCGCAGCGCCGTGCGGATGCGCGCGAGGAGCTCTGCGCTGCTGAAGGGCTTCGTGACGTAGTCGTCCGCGCCGAGGTCGAGCGTCTCCACCTTATCCCGCTCATGCGCGCGCGCGGACACCACTACAATGGGGATGCCGGACCACGCGCGGACGGCCCGGATGATCTTTGCGCCGTCCATATCCGGCAAGCCGAGATCCAGCAGCACAAGGTCCGGGCAATGGGAGGTAATCAGCATCAGCGCGGTCGAGCCGTCCTTAGCACGCAGAACGGCGTATCCGTTGGAGCTGAGACTCGTCTCGATGAAATTGCCGATGCCCGGCTCGTCCTCTACGATCAATATTGTTTGCCGCTCCATCTCAGCTCTCCTCCAACGCAAGTTCGAATTGAAACACCGCGCCGCCATCCTGCGCATTGAATGCGCGCAGCACGCCGCCGTGCGCTTGAATGATGGCGTTGCAGACGGACAGCCCGATGCCCATGTTCCGCTTGTTGTCGGCCTGCGTGCCGTCCCCGCCCATACTGCTGCCGTCGAAAATATGTGCGAGACGTGTCGGGTCAATGCCGCAGCCGTTGTCTCTCACCTCGAAAAGCGCGTGATCCGCTTCCCGGGTCACGCAAAGACGGATGTGATCGCCCTTTCCGTGGATCACCGCGTTTTCCAGCAGATTCTGCAGGACCTGTTCGATGAGGATGGGGTCCATGGGCACGAGCAGATACTCGTCGGGCACGCAGACCTCGATCTGATCCTCCGAAAAGCGCTTTTTGAACTTTGCGACGGCGTCCGCCGCGACCTCCTCCGCCGGCTCGGGGCTCTTCTGTATCTTCGCCGCGCCCTGCGTGTCGATGCGCGTCACCGCGAGCAGGTTCTCCACCATGCGGATGAGCCATTGCGCATCCTCCTGCGCGCCCGTGAGCAGCGTGACGCGCTGCTCGCTGGTGAGCGCCGCGTCGTTTTCAATGACGGCGGAAGCCGCGCCCAAAATAGACGTGAGAGGCGTGCGCAGATCGTGCGAAACGGCGCGCAGAAGATTGCCTCGCATTTTTTCCTTCTCCGCCTCCAGCCGGAGCTCCTCGCTCTGCTTCGTCCGCGTCATCAGCGCGCTCGTCGTGATCGATACGGCAAGCATACACAGGATCGTCAGCGGGTAGCCCGTCAGCGTAAAGTTAAAGCGGTAATAGGGGTAGGTAAACACAAAATTCACCATCAGCACGCCGATCACCGATGCGGCGATGCCGCACCAATAGCCGCGCGTGAAACGCGCGCTCAGAAACACGGCGAGAACGAATACCAGAGACGCATAATTGGACGCGTCCGCGGCGCCGTTGCGCAACAGCTCGCACAAGCCGTAGGCGCACAGCAGCAAGCCCGCGGTCTTAAGCGCGTCGGCAAGCCGTTCGCGCGCCGTTATGCTTTTTGGTCTCCGGTCCTTCATAGTCCGCCCTTTTTTATTTATTATAGCACATTGCGCCCTTTTCGCGCAGTCTGCTTTTGTCGGATCGAAGGGGAAAAGCCGCCGCCTTTGCCGGACGGCGCTCCGCCGGCGCCATAGGTCAAAGCTCCCGCTCAAAATCGGCGATTCCGTCGGTCTTTCCGCATACGACGACGACGTCCCCGCAGCAAAGCCGCATATCCGGCCGGATATCCGTGACGATCTGCTCCCCCTTGCGCACGGCGATGATGTTGAGGCCGTGCCGCTGGCGCAGCTGCAGCTCGCCCACCGTCTTTCCCTCCACCTTTTCGTCCAGCACGAGCTCCGTGATGTCGACGGTATCGCTCAGGGAGATGTATTCCATGATGCGCGAGGAGGTCAGCCGCTTCGCCGTGCGCAGCGCCATGTCCCGTTCCGGGTAGACGACCTCCGCGCCGAGCCGCGCGAGCACCGCCCCCTGCTCAGGGCTGACCGCCTTTGCGATCACGCGCTTCACGCCGAGCTCCAGAACGTTGAGCGTCGTGAGGATGCTCACGTCGACCTGTTCGGCGATACAGACGATGACGGTGTCGCAGTTTTGTATGCCGCATTCCATGAGCGCGTCGCGCGACAGCTCGCTGACGGTAAAGGCGTTGTCCGTCAGCGCGGCGGCCTCCCGGATCTTGCTCTCGCTGCTGTCGATCACCACGATCTCTCTGCCCGACTCGGCGAGACCCTGCGCGAGAGCGAAGCCGAACCTTCCGAGCCCGATGATCCCAAAGAGCTGGTTTTTATCCTTATGCATAAGTTTCTCCTTCGATTATCCGATGGTGACGGCTTCCTGCGCATACTGCGCCAGGGGGTCGCTTTTGTAATACCACAGGGACGCCGCCGTCAGGGGGCCGAGTCTGCCGATATACATGGTCACGATGATCACAAGCTTTGCCGCGTCGCTCAGCCCCGGCGTGATCCCCGTCGAAAGACCGACGGTGCCGAAGGCGGAGACGACCTCAAAAAACAGGCTCAGAAACGGGATGTCCGGCTCGAGCATACACACAAAAAGCGTGGACGCGCAGACGGTGCACAGCGCGAGCAGCAGGATGGTGAACGCCCTGCGAATGACCTCTCCGGGCAGCTTGCGGTGAAAGCAGCCGCAGGGCCGGTTGGTCGAAGCCGAAAATATGGCGCACAGCAAAACGAAAAACGTCGTCGTCTTGATGCCGCCGCCCGTCGATCCCGGCGACGCGCCGATGAACATCAGAATGCACAGGACGAACAGACCCGCGCTGGACAAGCTCCCGACAGAGACTGTGGAAAACCCCGCGGTGCGCGCGGAAGTGCTTTGAAAAAACGCCTGCAGCCACGTCAGCGCCGGGTCGGTCAGCTTCAGCAGCAGCGTGCCGCCCGCAAGCAGCGCCGCCGTGACCGAGAGCACGACCTTTGTGTGCAGACTGAAGCGGCGATTGTGCGCGCGCGGAAGACGCAGCTCCCGTATCACGAAGAAGCCGAGGCCGCCGAATACAATGAGCATACAGGTCGTCAGATTGAGCAGGACGTCGTCGGCGTAGCCCGTGAGGTTGCGCAGCCCTCCGAGAATATCAAAGCCCGAATTGTTGAACGCGGCGACGGCGTGAAAGGCGCTGATCCCGAGCGCCTTCAAGGGCGGATAATCCCGCGAGAAGACGATGAAGCTCAGCAGCGTTCCGGCCGCTTCAAAGACCAGCGTCGTGAAAAGCACCGAACGGACCAGCCGCAGCACGCCCTTGAAGGAATCGTAGTTGAGGCTCTCCTTCGCGAGCAGTCGCTCGCGCATATTGATCTTCCTGCCGGACAGGATGATAAAGCCGACGCCTATGGACGTGACGCCGAGCCCGCCGATCTGAATGAGCAGCGCCACGATCGTCTGCCCGACGGCGTTGAAGGTGTCCGCGGTGTCGACGGCGATCAGCCCCGTGACGCACACGGCGCTCGTCGAGGTGAACAGCGCGTCGACGGCGGACACGTCCGTATCCGGGTTGTGCGTAAACGGGCATAATAGAAGCAGCGCGCCCGTGAGAATGACGCCGGCAAATCCGAGGGCGATAAACCGGCCCGGGGACAGCGCGCGGCGCTTTTTCGCGCGCACGGGCGGCGTGCTGCTCGACCGCTTTTGTCTTTTATATATCCGCCATACCGCGACGCCC
Organism: Oscillospiraceae bacterium; assembly: GCA_034927165.1. Lineage (GTDB taxonomy): Bacteria > Bacillota > Clostridia > Oscillospirales > Ruminococcaceae > JAYFNU01. Next base: position 15,915 of record JAYFQJ010000077.1, on the reverse strand, counting down.
GCCAGCGCGGCGAATGCGAGCAGCGCGGCTTTGGAATACCAGCTGAAATAGCGCAGATCATTTTCCCACGCCGCGCCGCTCGCGCAGCCGAGAAAAAGGATCGCGGCGTTCCATACGGCGCTCCCTGCCGCCGTCAGCGCGAGAAAGGGCGCGAGCCGCATCCTTTCTATGCCGGCGGGGATGGAGACCAAGCTGCGCACGATCGGCACGCAGCGCCCAAGCAGCACCGCGCGCGCGCCGAAGCGCGCGAACGCGCCGCTCGCCTTATCGAGGTCCGCGCCGGACAGGTTAAGCCGTCTGCCCCATTTCCCCTCGACCAGCTTCCGAAGCCGCCGCTCTCCGATCCATCTGCCCACACAGTACAAAAGCATGGCGCCCGCCACCGATCCCAGCGTCGCGAACAGCACCATCGGCCACGGCTCCAGCTGCGTGTAGGTCGTCATGAAGCCGCCGAACAGCAGGATAGCCTCCGAGGGGATCGGCGGGAAGACGTTCTCCAGCAGTATGAGCAGCGTTATGCCGAAGTAGCCGAGGCGCTCCGCCAGCGCCGTCATCAGCTGCAGCATATCGTTTCCCCGCAGATCGCTCCGGCCGCCGCTTTTTGACGGACATAAGCGTCGATCGCCGCGGCGACCCTCTTCGACACACGGACCGCCTCCACGACCGTTTTCGCCCCCGTGACCACGTCCCCGGAGGCAAACACGCCCGCTCTCGTCGTGCGGCCCTCGTCGTCCACAGAGACGAGCCCGCTCTTGTTTATATCAATCCCGTTGGTGGACGACACGATCACCGCGCGCGGCGTCTGACCGATCGCAATGATGACGGACTCCGCGGGGAAGAGCGCGCTTTCGCGCGCGTCGATCTTTTCCCCGTCCGGCGGCGTTTCGACCAGCCGTACGCCCTGCTCGCAGAAGGAGACCGCCGTTTTGTTCAGCAGCAGCCGCGCCCCGTCGATCCGCGCGTAATCCACCTCCGCCTTCCGGGCGGTGACCGCCTGCTCTCCCTTGTTGCACAGGATCGCGACGTCGCGGCAGCCGTGGCGCACCGCCGTGCGCGCAACATCCATCGCAACGTTCCCCGCGCCGATCACCGCGAGCGACCTGCCGAGCGTGTACGCGTCCGGGTTTCGCAGGTATTCGATCGCGTAATGGACATTGCCGAGGCTCTCCCCGGGAAGATTGATGCGCTGCGGCTTCCAGACGCCCGTCCCGATAAACACCGCGTCAAAGCCGTCCCGAAACAGATCGTCCACCGTCAGATTGGCGCCGATGGTCGTATTTGGCCGTATTCTGGCGCCGAAATCGAGCAGCAGAGCGGCGAGGCGGTCCAGATAGCTTTTGGGCAAACGAAACTCCGGGATCCCGTACCGCAGCACGCCGCCGATCCGGTCGCTTCCCTCATAGATCGTGACGGCGTAGTTGAGCCGCAGCAGCAAAAAAGCGATGGTTATGCCCGCGGGACCCGAGCCGATGATCGCAACGCGGCCGGCCTCGCCGGTGCGGCGCTGCGGACTGCAGACGTTGAGGTAATAGTCGGAGATGTACTGCTCAATGGCGCTGATCTGCACGGGGGAGCCGGTCCGGCCCATTACACAGCTGCCCTCGCACTGATTCTCCTGTGGGCAGACGTGGCAGCAGACAATGGACAACGGGTTGTTCTCAAACAGAAGCCTGCCGGCCTCGGCCGTTTCGCCGTTCAGCAGCAGGCGGATCGCGTCTCGTATCGGCGTGTGCACGGGACACCCCTGCGCACACATGGGCTGACGACATTGCAGGCACCGTCCCGCGTCGTCTATGACATGCTTGCTCATAAAGCACCTTTCTGTCAGTGAAACTCAATGCGGCTGGCGAACACCCTCGAGTACCAGAAAAAATCTCCGGCGGCACGACAACACAGCGCCGCTGAAGCGATCAAAAAGACAAACCCGGCGGAGAGCGCCGCCGCAATAAGCAACCCGCCTCCCGCCGCCGCAGACCGCAGAAGCAAAAAACACGCGCAGCCGGACAGCAGCGCGAGCATTGCCGCCGCACAGGCATAGCGTCTTCGCTCCTTTGCGGCACGGACCATCGCCTCGGAATAATGACCGCGCACGCAGCTTTCCACGCCCGCGCAGCGCTCCTGTCCCGCGGCGCCGCCCATATAAAAGACCAGGCAGAGCGCGCAGCGCGGGTCGCTCCATGGGCGAAAGCTGTCGATCGACGAGGCCACGGCGCCGCTCAGCCGAACGGAATAGGCGTCGAACGCGTCCGTACAGCCGTCCTGCGGCAGCAGGATCGGGATCGTGCAGACGCCGTTGTCTACATACAGCTCCCGCAGCCGCGCAGCGGTCTGCTCATAGGATCGCTTTCCCATATGACACACATCCTTCACCGCAAGCATTTTTATCATTTTAGCGCAGTCTGTCATAAAGCTGCATTAAGAATGGCCCGCATCGTCTTAAGGATTCGTAAATACATCATCGCGGCTTTAACAAAATTCTAACGTTGGGGCGCTGATCGCAAACGGCACTTTAACATTCGGCGCAATAGAATATCGGCAGAAAGGCAAAGAGGTGTTTTTATGGAAGACGAGCTTCTGCCGGATATCGAGCGGGCAAGAGATCTGATGGAAAAGAGAGATTTTGCAGCGTGCGAGGCGCTGCTGTCCACGCTGATGTTTCAGCATCCGCACGACGCCGTTCCGCACAATCTCATGGGACTGCTGCTGGAGCGAAGGGGCAGTCATTTGGCGGCGATGCGCCATTTCCGGGCCGCCTGCGCGCTCGAGCCGGGCTATGCGCCGGCCGCGTGGAATCTGGAATGCTACGGCGAGTTTGCAAGGCCACACCGGTGCGCGTTTACGGCGGCGGAATGCATTGCCAAAACGAAGAAACGGGGTGAGGTGTAATGTACATCATCGTAACCGGCTGCGGAAAGATCGGCGCGGCGCTCGCGGACAGACTGGCCGAGGAGGGCAACGACGTCGCCGTCGTCGACAGGGATGAGAAGAGCTTCACGCTGCTGGGCAGCGGATGCAACTGTATGGTGCTCGCCGGTATGCCGATCGACGAGGATATCCTCAGGCAGGCGGGCATCGAGAAAGCCGACGCGCTCGCCGCCGTAACGCAGGACGACAACACGAACATCATGACCGCGCAGATTGCGCGGCAGCTTTATCGCGTGCCGTGCGTCGTCGCGTGCATCGACGACGAGGAGAAGCAACACATATATGAGGAAATGGGGCTGCGGACGATCTGCGCGACACAGCTTGCGCAGGACGCCGCGTTCGACGCGGTCGGCGGGGGGCGGACGGTATGAACATTATGATCATCGGCGGCGGCAACGTAGGGTACTACCTGACAAAATCGCTTTCGGAGGAAAAGCATCGGATCATGATCGTAGAGACGGACCGTCCTTTGTGCGAGCAGATGGCCGCCGATTTTTCCCTCAAAAGCATCGAGGTTACCTGCGGCGACGGGACGGATGTGCGCTGCTTGAGAGAGGCGGGCGTGTCCCGCGCGGACGTGCTCGTCGCCGTCACGGGCAAGGATCAGAACAATCTTGTCGCCTGCCAGCTTGCAAAGGACTATTTCTGCGTAAAAAGAACGATCACGCGCGTTAAAAATCCGAAGAACATCCGTGTGTTCGAAAAGCTCGGCGTAGACGTCGTCATCAGCAGCACACAGCGCATCGCGGGCGTCATAAATCAGGAGCTGGATTGGACGGATGTGAACAAGCTGTTGTCCGAGCGCACGGACAACGTGCGCTTGCGGGATATCGCGATCCTCCCCGGCAGCCCGTTTGAGCACAAGCGTCTCGGGCAGCTTGGTCTGCCCAAGGGCGTGATCCTCATCGCCGTGCTGCGCGGCGACGAGGCGATCATCCCGGACGGCATGACCGAGCTGCTGCAGGGGGACACCGTGATCGTCTGGGGCAACGGCGCGGATATCTCCCGCGCCTTTGACTTTGCAGAAGGGGGCGTTTCGCTGTGAAAAAACTGCTTTCCGTCGCCGCGGGGCTTATCGCAGAGCTGCTTTTCGCGTCGGTGACGCTTCTGCTCGGTCTGGCGCTTTCACTCGCCGCTTACGGGGTGTGAGACGCATGACGACAGAAAAAGCAACCAGCAGGCTGCTGCCGATCTGCTACTATATCGGGCTGATCATCCTGTCCCTCGGCGCGCTGCAGCTGCTCCCTGCGGCGACGTCCGCCGCCTTTGCCGAGTGGAGGATCTGCGCGGTGTTTGTCTTCAGCGCCTCCTGCGCGCTGCTGCTCGGGTCGGGGATGGCCTGGTTCGGGCATAGGGACAAGGGCGCGAAGCTGAGCTTTGCGCAGGGCATGGTCGTCGCGTCGGGCGCATGGCTGCTCAGCACGCTGCTGTGCGCCGTGCCGTACTATTTGTCCGGAAATTACCTGTCCTATCTCGACGGCTGCTTCGGCGTGATGAGCGGCCTTACAACGACGGGCGTGTGCCTTATTCAGGATATGGATCATCTCTCCAACGGCGTCAACATGTGGCGTCACCTGTTGACCTTTGTCGGCGGGCAGGGCATGGTCGTGCTGGCGCTGACCTTCCTGCGAAAAAATGAGGGCGGCGCGTATAAGATGTATGTGGGCGAGGCAAAGGACGAAAAGCTCTTTCCGAACGCGGTGAGCACCGCGCGCGGGATATGGGGCATCAGCCTGCTGTATCTCGTCGTAGGCACGGCGGTGCTCACCGCCGCCGTATCTGCGGCGGGCGTGCCGGCGCCCCGGTCTTTGCTGCACGGGATGTGGATCTATATGTCGGCGTGGAGCACGGGCGGCTTTGCCCCGATGAGCCAGAATATTCTGTACTACCACAGCTTGTTCGTCGAGGTCGCAAGCACGGTATTTTTCATTGTCGGTTCCTTCAACTTCGCGCTTCACTATGCCGTCCTGTCCGGAAAGCGCAGGGAGCTGCGCAGAAACATAGAAACCGTCACCTTCAGCGTGTCGGCCACCGTGCTGATGCTCGTCACTTTGACGGGTCTTATTCAAAACAACGTGTACCCGTCGGTGATCTCGCTGTTCAGAAAGGGCGTTTATCAGCTGCTTTCCGGGCACACCACGACCGGCTTTATGACCGTCTACGCAAAGCAGTTCTATTATGAGTGGGGCGACATCGCGCTGTTCGCGATGATGATCGCGATGCTCGTCGGCGGCAGCGCGTGCTCCACCGCGGGCGGCTTCAAGGCCATGCGCGTCGGTATCCTGTTTCAATCCATCCGCGCCGAGGTGCGCCGTACGCTGCTGCCGGATTCCCGCGTCAGCGAACAAAAGATCCATCATATTCGCGACCTCACACTGACGGACGCGATGGTCAAAAGCGCTTCTCTGATCGTGCTGCTGTATATCCTGACCTTCGCGGTCGGGACGCTCGCGGGTATGTATGCCGGCTTTCCTCTGACCATGGCGGCGTTCGAATGCGCCTCGGTCACCGGCAACGTCGGCCTGTCCATCGGAGTCACCGGCCCCGCGATGCCGGAATACCTGAAGCTCCTGTATATCGTCATCATGTGGCTGGGTCGTCTGGAATTCATGTCCGTGCTGACGCTCGCGGCCTACATCATCAGAAAGGTCCAAAAAAAATGCGATTGAAACTCGCGGCGTTCGCCGCGCTGCTGCTCGCTTTCGGTATCGGGGGACGATCGGTCCGCGCGCAGGCCCCCGCGCCGCTGTCCAGCACGCAGCTCATCGAAAACGGCTTCGACTTCAACGACACCGTCGTGACCTATGGCGGCGAGGTCGTCGGGGATATCCTGCGGCGCGGCGACGGCGTCTGGATCAACGTGTCGGACGGTGCGAACGCCATCGGCGTTTTTATACCGGCGGCGGAAGCGGACAAGATAGAAAACGTCGGCGGCTACTGCGTCAAGGGCGATACGGTCGCGCTGACAGGCGTCTTCCATCGCGACTGCGCGCAGCACGGCGGAGACATGGATATCCATGCGGACGCCATCACGATCACGCAGCGCGGCTGTGCTACGCAGGACGCGCCGTCCGGGGCGCTTGTGCTTGCCGCCGCCCTGCTCTTTCCCTGCGCGCTCACCGCCGCCGCAGTCGTGCTGAAAAAGCGTTTGTGATATAATATCTGTTAAAGGCGCCGGCGATGACTGCCGGCGTGTGAGGAGGGTGTCTCGGCGATGGATAATCCCGTATCGGAATGCGTGCTGCTGTGTCTGTCGGCGTCGCCGACCAACGGCTGCGTCATCAGGGCCGCGTCCAAAATCGCGGAGGCCTTCGCCGCGGAATTCAAGGCGATCTTTATTGAAACGCCCGCCTTCGACGCGATCGGAGAACAGGAGAAGGCGCAGCTGGAAAGCAACAAAAAGCTCGCCGAAAAATGCGGCGCGAGCGTCGCTTCCGCTTACGGAAGCGACGTCGCCGTGCAGATCGCAGAATACGCGAAGGTATGCGGCGCCACAAAGATCGTCGTCGGTCATTCCGACGAAAAAAAGCGCGCGTTCGCAAAGACCGACATCCCGCAGCGGCTGTCTCAATTGATCCCCGAGCTTGAGATCTACAGCATTCCCTGTTATGCGCCGCGCGCTCTTGCGCAAGCAAGACGAACGCGGCCCGCATTCAGCGTGCGGTCATTTCTCATCATGCTGGGACTGCTGTGCGCGGCTACGCTGCTCGGTCTGCTGCTCAAACGCATCGGATTCACCGAGGCGAACATCATCACGATCTACATCCTCTCCGTGCTGTTTATCGCCTTTTTGACGGAGGGTTATTTTTACGGCATCGCCGCCTCGGTGCTCAGCACGCTCGTATTCAACTATCTGTTTACCGAGCCTCGCTTTTCCTTTATGGCCTACGGAACAGGCTATCCCGTCACCTTTTTCGTCATGTTTACGGCCGCGTTTCTGACAAGCTCGCTGACCGTCCGCGCAAAGGGAGACGCCCGGTCGAATGCGCAGAAGGCTCACCGCACGGAGGTGCTTTTCACGGCGAGCCGCAACCTGCAAAGCGCGGAGAGCCGCGCGGAGATCCTTGAGCAGACGGCGCGCCAGATCCTGCGGCTGACCGGGCGCACGGTTGTGCTGTACCCTGTGGACGGCGGCGCGCTCGAGCGGCCGATGCTGCTGTACCCGCAAGGTTACGCGGGCGAAAGCATGGACGCCGTATGCGAGCGGGAAAGCGAGATCGCGCGCTGGGTCTATGCGCACAACGAGCAGGCGGGCGCTTCGACGGAGACCCGCCCGGACGCGCAGTTCTGGTATCTTGCCGTGCGCGGCCGGGACAGCGTGCACGCGGTCGCCGGCGTCTGCGTCCAGCCCGGAAAATCCATCAGCGAGTCGGAGCGTTCCTTCTTCCTCGCTCTGCTCGGAGAGTGCGGCGTCGCGCTCGAAAAGCAAAAGCTGCGAGAGGCGAAGGTCAACCTTGCGCTGGAAGCGCAGCGGGAAAAAATGCGCAGCAATCTGCTGCGCGCGATCTCTCACGATCTGCGCACGCCCCTGACGAGCATCTCCGGGAATGCCGAGCTGCTGCTCAAGGACGGCGGCGCGTTCAATGAGAAACAAAAGCTGCAGCTTTACGGCAGCATCTATGAGGATTCCACATGGCTCATCAACCTTGTGGAAAACCTGCTGTCCATCACGCGTATGGACAACGAAACGCTGGCGCTGGATCTGAAGCCGGAGCTGATCGCGGAGCTCATCGACGAGGCCGTCGCGCACACGGCGAGGAGAGCGCAGCGGCATCGGCTGCGCGTCGTGCCGGTGGATGAGCTGCTCATGGTGAAGGCCGACGCCTCGCTCATCATTCAAGTGCTGGTCAATCTGATCGACAACGCCGTCAAGTACACTCCGCCGGGCTCCTCGATCGTCCTATCCGCGGACAAACGGGGGGACGCGGTTACGGTGCGGGTAGCGGACGACGGGCCGGGGATTCCCGAAGAAGCAAAAGCGCGGCTGTTTGAAATGTTTTATACGGGCAGCAAGGTCAGCGGCGACGCGCGCAGGGGCTTCGGTCTCGGCCTCGCGCTGTGCCGTTCCATCGTCGCCGCGCACGGCGGCGAGATAGGCGTGGACGGCAACGCGCCGCACGGGGCGGTCTTTTTCTTTACGCTGCCGGGACAGGAGGATGTCGATGTCTAAACCTTTGGTGCTTATTGTCGAAGACGACAGACCGATCTGCAATCTGATCGCGCTGACGCTGGAAACGCAGGGGTACCGCTATAAAACGGCGGAAAAGGGCAGCGAGGCGATCATGGAGACGCTGTCCTATCAGCCGGATCTCATCATCCTCGATCTCGGTCTGCCCGACATGGACGGCGTAGAGATCATAAAAAAGACGAGGACATGGTCGCAGATGGTGTATTCCAGCGTCCGGGCGTCCGCGCCGAACAGGAGGCAGACATGTCTGCCGAAAATCAACAGAAGTACGTTGATGAGCGCGCTGCCGACGAAGTTGATGATGAGCCCCGCATGGAAATAGTATTTGAGGTCTTTGCCGTTCTTCGCGCCGTAGCAGTTGCCGATGAGCGGCTGCAAGCCCTCGGAGGTGCCGAAAAAGATCGCCACGGAGAAGGAGGCCACATACGAGATGATGGAGTAGGCGTTGACGGCAATATCGCCGACTTGTGTGATCAGGACCTTGTTCATCCAAAGCGTCGTGACGGGCGTCGCAAACTGCGCGATGCATTCCGGCAGACCGCGCGCAGCGATTTTCTTAAACAGCGCGGGCTGGGGCTGAAAGCGGCGGATGCGCAGATGGCCGCGCTTCAGGATAAAATGAAACAGCAGGATCAGCATGGTGACCGTCTGGGAAACGCCGGTGGCAATGGCCGCGCCCTTGAGCCCCATCCGCAGCGGGAACACCAGCAGCCAGTCGCCGAAAACATTCAGCATCGCGCCAAATACAACAGCGCCGCTGACCAGCACCGGCGAGCCGTCGTTCCGGCAAAAACCCTGAAATGCGGTGGAGATCCCGGAGGGGATGATAAATACAGAGTACCAGAAAAGGTATTCCGCGGCCATGCCGTAATAGGTATCGGTCGCGCCCAGCAGCCGACAGACAGGTCCGGTCAGGCAGGCGCCGACGGCGCACAGGACGGCGGAAATGACGACCGCGCCGGCGAGCGCGTGGAGGAATGCCGCGTTCGCCCCCTCGTCGTCCTTTCGGCCGAAGCGGATGGCGACCACGGTCACCCCGCCGATGGTCGTGAGCTGAAAGAGCGCGTTAACTATCATTACAAACGGCATCATCAGGTTGACCGCGCCCAGCGCGTCGGTGCCCACGCCCTGCCCGACGAAGATCCCGTCCACGATCGTGAACAGGAAAAAGCTGACGCTTCCCAGCATGGTGGGAACCACATATTTGACTAAGTTTTTTGCTCTTGAAACAGGCATTTGCCTTATCCCCCTACATAAAAATAGCGCCCGGTTATCCTTGCAATAACCGGGCGCACCCGACATCTTCTTCGACCGACCCGTTCCGACAGGCGGTTCTCTGATGAGCTCTATTTTATTCGCAGCACAAGGCGGCCAGCCCGTGCGCCGCTCTTTTCAGATCAAGCCGCGTCGTGTTGACGCAGAGGTCATAGTTGCCGCGCTCGCCCCATTTTTGATCGGTGTAAAAGCCATAATACTCCGCGCGGTGCGCGTCCACAGACCTGATGCTGCGGATCAGTTCGCGGTCGGACAGCTTTTCCTGCTCCGAACCCTTGGCGCGGCAGCGCGCCAGCTTGCTCGGCATATCCGCATAGACGAAGAAGCGAAACGGCGATCGCTCCCGGAGCAGATAATCCGCGCAGCGCCCGACGATCACGCAGTCGGACTTGTCCGCCAGCTCCGTGAGAATGGCGCACTGCTGCTGATAGACGCTCTGCTCATGCTCTATGAGCGGATTCGGCAGGACCTGAAAGCTCTTCCCGATGTGAATGGGAAAGGATGCGACGGGCTTGTGCTCGATGATGCGCTGGACATATTCCTCCGCAAGCTCGGTGCGCTTTGCGATCTCCGTGACGATCTCCTGATCGTAGTAGGCGCAGTGCAGCGCATCGGCCAGCCGCCGCCCAAGCTCGCGCCCGCCGCTCCCGAATTCCCGTCCGATGGTAATGATGCGATTCATGGTCATTCTGTCCTTTCTGTGGGAAGTTGTTTTGTATATTGCTTTATCTTTACACCTGCATAGACCGCAACGATCAGCTCTGTGATGGGCATGGCAAACCAGATGGCGTCGGCGCCGCACGCGGCGGGGAGCAGATAGATGAGGATACCGCTGATGACAGCGCCCCGGGCCACCGACACAATAAACGAGGTGCCCCGTTTGAGCAGCGCCTGAAAATAGTAGGTGGAAAAGATGTTCAGCGGCAGCAGCAAAAACGAAAGCCCGTAGCGGCGGATGATGGTGGGCGCAATGGAGAGCAGCTCGGCGGTGGGCGTAGTCAAAAGACGGATGTAAAGGTTTGGAGCCGCGAGACTCAGTCCCGCCCAGAAAACGCCGAAGCAGGCGATGGTGATCAGCGCATAGCGGAGCGTCTGACGGATACGCCGCCCGTCCCCGGCGCCGAAGTTGACCGAGATGATGGGCTGCGCCGCCTGCCCCGCGCTGTAAGCGCAGCACTGCGCAAAGGTGCCCACATACGCGAGGATGCCATAGACCGCCAGCGCGTTGGTGTCGAAATAGCGCAGCACCTGCCGGTTGAAGAATATGGTCAGGATTCCCATGGCGACGTCGATAAAGAAGGTGGAAAAGCCGGTGGAGCCGATCTCCCTCAGCTTCCGGAAGAAGTGCTGCGGCCGCACCAGCGCCAGCGTATTCTTTTTGCCGAAGAAGTGCGTCAGCATAATAATAAGAGAAAAGAAGGATCCGACCACGGTGGCGAGACCCGCGCCCATGATACCCATGTCCAGCGTGAAGATACAGAAGTAATCCCCGAACACGTTGAAGATGCCGCCAAAGAGCACCGCTTTTGTGGCGAGAGCCGGATCGCCGTCGTTTCGCAGGAAGGCGGACAGCAGCTGATTGAAGATGAACAGCGGTACGCCGAATTTGATCGGAAACAGATAGGCCCGCGCCAGCGGCATGAGCGCCTCGTTGGCCCCGAACAGCAAGAGCAGCTGCCGGTCAAAAAAGATCAGTCCCAGCCAGGAGATCAAAGCAAGCGCGCCGCCGCCGGCGGCGGCGGTGAAGTATTCATTGGATTTCCTGATATTGTCCGGCGATTCGCCCCGGAGCGCACTGAACAGCACCGCGCCGCCGATGCCGACGAGCAGACCGAGGCTGTAGAGAATGTTCCAGACCGGCGAAATGAGCGAGATGGCTGCCGTGCCCTCCGCGCCCTGATATTTTCCTACCATGGCGAGATCCACGATCCCGTAGACGGAGGAGATCAGTGCGCTGCCGAAGGCGGCGGCCAGATACCTGAAATAAAGCGGTCTGATCTTATCCCTTAACAGATCCATATTTTCCTCCCGATAAACACAAAAAAGCCGGATAAAACAACAGGCGTCTCAGCCTGTCACCTTATCCGGCTCGTCATTTCCAAAGAATGATTCGCCTCCGTGTGAGCACTGTGCATTATAGCTTCTCTGCGCGGCAAAGTCAATCGCGCCGGCTGAAAAAATTTGCGGCAGCTGGGAGCGATGCTTTTTTTACAAAAATACATTGACGGACATCTATGCGTGTGTTATCATATAGACATTAATCTATACGAGGTGCGTGAAATGAATGAGATCGACGCGGCGCTGCTGTGCAGGGCGCTGGGCGACCCGAACCGGCTGAAGATCGTGCAGCTGCTCTCCGGCGGGGAAAAGTGCGGCTGCAGGCTCCTCGAAGCGTTTGAGATCACCCAGCCGACCCTTTCCCACCATATGCGCATTCTGTGCGAATGCGGACTGGTCGACGCCCGAAAGGAGGGCAAGTGGAGCCATTATTCGCTCAACTGCGCGACACTGGCGGCCTTCAAGGCTTTCATCGGCGACCTGTCCTGCTGCGGGGGCGAGCGCGGGTGCTGCGGCGAATGATCGGGGATTTTATTCAAAAGCAGATGCTCAGCATGAAGTGGCTGGACGAGCTGATCGGCGCGGGGCTTTCGGCGCTCGGGCTCGATACCGGCGACAGATGGGTCGGGAGTCTTCGCTTTTTTCTTTATGATGTGCTAAAAATATCGGCGTTGCTCTGCTTCCTGATCTTTATCATCAGCTATATCCAAAGCTGGTTTCCGCCGGAGCGCAGCAAAAAGATACTAAGCGGATTTCACGGCGTGTGGGCGAACTGCATCGCGGCGCTGCTGGGCACGGTGACGCCGTTCTGCTCCTGCTCGTCCATTCCGCTGTTCATCGGCTTTGCGAGCGCGGGTCTGCCCCTGGGCGTGACCTTCTCGTTCCTCATCTCCTCGCCGATGGTCGACCTCGGCTCGCTGGTGCTGCTGATGAGCGTCTTCGGCTGGAGGGTCGCGGTCGTTTACGTCGCCCTCGGGCTCGCCGTCGCGGTGGCGGGAGGCACGCTGATCGAAGGGCTGCACATGGAGCGGTATGTGGAGAGCTTCATCCTGCGCGCCGGCGGCGCGGACATCGCGTCGCCCGATCTCACGCAGAGGGATCGCCTTGCTTATGCGAGGGAGCAGACGCTCTCCACTTTTAAGAAGGTGTTCCCGTATATCCTTGCGGGCGTCGGCGTCGGCGCGGTCATCCACAACTGGATCCCGCAAGCGTGGGTCGAGGCGGTGCTCGGCGCTGATAACCCGTTCGGGGTGATCCTGGCGACGCTGATCGGCGTCCCGATGTACGCGGACATCTTCGGCTCGATCCCGATCGCGCAGGCGCTGCTGTCCAAGGGCGCGCTGCTGGGCGTGGTGCTGTCCTTCATGATGGCGGTCACGACGCTGTCCCTGGCGTCGATGGTCATGCTGCGCAAGGCGGTGCGGCCCCGGCTGCTGGCGCTGTTTATCGGCATCTGCACGGCGGGGATCGTTCTTGTGGGCTATGTGTTCAATTTTATACAGCCGTTTATCATATAGGAGGATAAAGCAATGCTATTCGGAAAGAAAAAGGATGAAGCAGGACCCTGCTGCTGCGGGGAGCGCGCCGCGGAGAGCGCGGAAAAAGCGCAGGCGGCAAAAACCGAGGGGGCCTATGTGAAAATTCTCGGCTCCGGCTGCGCGAGGTGCAGCGCGCTGGCGGCGGCGGCGGAGGAGGCGCTCGCGTCCCTCGGTATGAATACGACCGTCGACCATGTGACGGACTTTTCGCGGATCGCCGCCTACGGCGTGATGAGCACGCCCGCCCTCGTCGCGGGCGGCAGGGTGCTGTCCTGCGGGAGAGTGCTGAAAGCGGATGAGATCGCAAAGCTGCTGCGGGCGGATGAGCGGGCGGCGAAAACACAGCTCTGACGCTGTCGTCCATGTTGAGATCCGGTGAGCGCCCGGCAGTCCCCCGGCGGATGGCTATGGATTCGGCTGCACGCCGCCCGGGGAGCGACAAGGCCTTCCGCGCGGCCGACTTAATGCGCACGGCGCCGCAGGCTCTGCCTGCGGCGCCGCTTTTGCTTGCGCGTGCACACCGCCGGTCCACAGAATGCTGACTTTTGCGGCAGGGGGTATACACTGACGAAAGAATCAGCCTTTTGAAGAATACAGATCAAAGATCAGAATGTTCTGAATATGTGATAATATATAAAATATTTACGCAAATACGGCAATATTGATGATAAATGCGTATAATTTCCCGGAAATGCAAAATACTGTAGGGCCTTTGACAAGGCCGTCGAAGCTGTGTATTGTGTGATTATTGTAAGTTGTGTATACTCAGCAGGAGGAGGATACACACATGAAAACAAATCTTGAGCGCATTCTGGAGCTCATACAGCTCCATTTCCCGGGCGGCTCCGGCGGAGCCACGACCCAATACATCGCCGACGCACTGCAGATAAAGCGGACGAATGCCAGCGCGCTGCTGAACAGGCTCGTCCAGCAGGGAAAGATCGAAAAGATCAACGGCAGACCCGTATTGTACTGTGCGGCCGGGACCTTGCCGCAGGCATTCGAGTGCTTTGAAAGCATTGTGGGAAGGGACGGAAGTCTCCGCCGCGCCGTAAAGCTGATAAAGGCGGCGATGGGCTATCCCGGCAAAAGCCTCAATCTTCTGATTCTGGGGAGCAGGGGGACGGGGAAATCGCTGTTTGCGGACATCGCCTGCAAATACGCGATCGAAAGCGGCGTGCTGCTCCCCGACGCCCCGACGTGCACCTTCGACTGCCGCAACTATGTGGACGACGACGAGCGGACGGAAAAAGCCCTTTTCGGAGCGCCGGACGCAGGCGGTCTGCTCGAGGGGATGCGGCGCGGCCTTCTCATAATAGACAACGCCCATCTGCTGAGCCCGAGGCTCAGGGGCATGCTGTGCGACGCGCTCGAGCGCATCGCCTCCGACGACGGCCCGACGGCGCCCATCGTGGTCGCTGCCGCCGAATCGGACGCGGCGGACGCGGCCGACGAACTGCGCAGCGGCTTTCCCATCGTCATCGAGCTTCCGCCGCTGGGCGAAAGGCCGTTTGAGGAGAGGCTGGAGCTGATCAGCCGGTTTCTGACGCTCGAATCCGCGCGCGCGGGGAAAACGCTCACGGTCAGCGCGGAGCTGCTGCGGTGCCTTCTTCTGTACGACTGTGACTACAACGTGTCTCAGCTGAAGGGCGATATAAAGATCGGCTGCGCCAACGCATACGTTCGCGAGCTGTCCTCCGGCAGCGGAAGCATCGAGCTGTCCAACGCCGACTTCGATCATTCCGTCCGCAAGGGCTTTCTGAATTACCGCAAGCACCGCAATGAGATCGAGAAGCTGATCGACCCCGAGTACAGCTACAGCTTCAGCGAGAATCGGATGAAGATGAGCCCCGTCGACAAGGACAAGCTGCGCTATCACGAGAATATTTACAGCGACATCGACCAGCGCGTGCGAGAGCTGAAGGAGCGGGGCATGGGCGGCAGCGAGATCGCGCTGCTGCTTGAGACCGAGCTCGAAGCGGAATTCAACACCTACCGCGCGCAGCTGGCCAAGCGCGCGGTAAACAGGGAGCAGCTCACAAATCTGGTCGACAGCAGGGTCATAGAGCTTGTGGAGGCCTTTCTCGCGCGCGCGACGGACACCTTCAACGAGAGCTATCCGCCCTCCGTGCATTACGGTCTCTGCTTGCACATCGACAGCCTGATGCGGGCGGGGACGCCGCGCAAGGTGCTGGCGCCCGCCCAGATAACCGACATCATCGAGAATCACAAGACGAAGTACCTGCTCTCCTTTCAGCTCGCGCTGCAGCTGGAGCAGACCTTTGGCATCAAGCTCCCGGTGGATGAGATCGTGCTCATCACCATGTTCATCTGCTTTGAAGCGCCTGCTCCCGGGGAGCCGGGGAGCCCGAGCCTTCTGTTCGCGTTCCACGGGGACAGAGTGGCTTCCGCGCTGGCGGCGTCGGTCAATACCGTCACGGGCCTCGGCAACGTGTCGGGGGTGGATATCCCCTACGGCATGACCAGCGCCGGCGCCTACAAGCTGCTCACACAAGCGGTGCAGAAGGAGGACCGGGGCTTCGGCCTCGTCATCGTCTTTGATGCGAACGCCACGCGCGATATGTTCCTTTCCATCGCGGAGGAAACAGGAACGGAGCTGCGCTTCGTTCAGCTTCCGATCACGCAGATGTGCATAGAGTGGGCGCGGAACGCGGCGACGGAAAGCAACCTGGACCGGGTGTATAAGGATATGCTCACCGACGCCGCGGTCTACGGAAAAGCGCCGGAAAGAGTGGTCGTGACCCTTTGCACAACGGGGGAGGGCGGCGCGGCGCAGCTCAAGGAATACATCGAGAAAAACGGCGGCATCGACGGCTGTACCGTCGTACCGCTCGCGGTCAGCGACAAGGATGCGCTGCGGGAAAAGCTGTCCGAGCTCATGACGACCTCGGTTATAGAATGCGTCATCGG
>JAYFQJ010000081.1:0-1854 GCA_034927165.1 Oscillospiraceae bacterium | reverse complement strand
TCAACTTTTAAAATCGTAACTGGTTCAGCAGCATTGGAAACAGGCAAAGTTACGCCGCAAGAAATGATTTTCGACTCCGGTAAACATTGGCTGATTCCGATGGGAAATTCTGAGGGTGAGGCATTAGGCTGGATCAATTTTCATAAGGCGCTGGCCGCTTCAGATAACGTATACTTCTATGAGATGGGTAATCGCGTAGGTATCGACGTTCTGAAGAAATATGCTGCCTTGTTTGGCTTTGGCAAGACTACAGGTATTGATCTTTTTGGCGAAAACGAGGGTATTATCGCGAGCCCCGAATATAAGATGAAAGTCTTTGACGAAGACTGGTATCTTGGTGATACCTTTAATGCGGCAATAGGTCAGGGATTTAATCTGGCAACACCTATACAATTAGCAGTAATGCTGAGCGCGGTGGCTAACAATGGTGATATTTACAAGCCGCACCTGGTGGATAAAATAGTCAATGACGATGGCAGCGTCGTCAAGGAAATAAAACCGGAGAAGATTGGACGACTGCCGGTTTCAGCGGAAACGCTGGAACTTCTGCAAAGTGCTTTGAAAGCGGTTGCTCAGGAGGGCGGTACAGCTGCCCAAATGGCTAATTTGTCGGTGCCTGTAGCCGGTAAGACGGGTACGGCCGAGAATCCTCATGGCAAGGACCATGGCTTGTTTGTTGGCTATGCTCCTGCCGATAACCCAAATCTGGTTGTAGTTGCAGTTATTGATCAGGGCGGCTTTGGCTCTGTATCTGCTGCGCCTATTGTACAGCGGATATTCGAATATGTTTTCCCGCCTAAGCAACCAGCGATCGTTAATACTCAGAAAAAGCAGTAGGAAGGTTAAAAATGGAATTAGGCAGAATACTGAAAAGATTGGACTACGTCCTGCTGTTTGCTGTTTTGGCGCTTACAGCAATAGGAATTACTTTGATTGGCAGTGCGACGCACATTAATCTTGCATCTGAAGACCGCTACTGGTATGTGCAGAGACAGAGCATGTTTGCTGTGCTTAACTTAATATTCATCTTTTTTTCTTTGCGTTTTGATTACCGCTTACTGGAAGATATGTCTAAAAGGCTTTATATCTTTAATTTGGTGATGCTGCTTGCAGTCATGTTTCTCGGTCACTCGGCGCTCGGTGCTCAACGCTGGATCCAGATTGGTCCGGTTAGTATCCAGCCAAGCGAGTTTTCCAAGATTATTATGATAGTATCTCTTTCTGCGTTTGTTAATACGAGATTGGATGATCTTGATTCTTTCTGGAGCTGGCTGCCGGTTTTCGGTTATGTGTTAGTTCCGTTCCTGTTAGTAATGAAGCAGCCTGATCTTGGCACGGCCCTGGTTTTTGCTGCTATCTTGCTGGGACTGATGATCATTTGCGGGTTTAAAAAGAAATTTTTTGTGCGGCTGCTTGGTGCAGGCGTTGTTTCGGCACCACTATTATGGATGGTGCTGCATGATTATCAGAAGATGCGCCTGAAGGTCTTTCTTGATCCAGGCTTGGAACCACAAGGAGCTGGTTATCACGTTATTCAGTCGATGATTGCTATCGGTTCCGGCATGCTGACTGGCAAGGGCTTATTTTCAGGAACTCAGAGTCAGCTGAATTTTTTACCAGAAAACCATACCGACTTTATTTTTGCGGTTGCCGGCGAAGAGTTTGGCTTTATTGGTACAATGATAATTCTGCTCCTTTATCTTGTGGTAATCTATCGCGGTCTCAATATAGCAATGAATGCACCCTTAATGTAAGTGGTGTTTCGACTCTAGGCAATGTAAGAATAGCTAATAATACTATAGATAATGCTACGACTAGTCAGCCTTTGGTTGTCGAAGGCGTAACGATGAATGA
>JAYFQJ010000088.1:0-32215 GCA_034927165.1 Oscillospiraceae bacterium | reverse complement strand
ACCGGCACGGCGGCGGTCATCTCTCCGATCGGCGAGCTGAAGGTCGGCGACGTGAAGATGACGATCAACAATGGAGAGATCGGGCCCGTCTCCCAGAAGCTGTATGACACGCTCACCGGCATCCAGTGGGGCAAGCTGCCCGACACGTTCGGCTGGACGCAAAAAATCTGAAGGATACGAAAAAGGCGGACCGCACAAAGGGCCCGCCTTCTTATTTGCCGATGGAATATAAATTTACCGTGCCGCCCGCGTTTGACGGCAAAAAGCTGGTCGTTTTTCTGCGCGCGGGCGCAAAGCTGTCGACCTCGCTCATCCGCAGCGTAAAATACGAGGAGAACGGCCTGCGCGTCAACGGCGCGCGGGCAAAGACCGACGCGCGGCTGTGCGCGGGCGACACGGTCGCCGTCACCGTCGCGGAGGCGCCTGTGCGCCTGTCTGCCTGCGACGCGGCCGTGCCGGTCGTCTATGAGTCCGAGGACGCCGTCGTTTTCAATAAGCCCGCCGGCATGGCGACCCACCCGACGCTGAATTACCCGGACGGCACGCTCGCGAACGTGTGGGCGCGTATGCTGCTGGAGCGCGGCGAACAGGGCACCTTTCGCCCCGTCAACCGGCTCGACCGCAACACCTCCGGCCTCGTGCTCGCCGCAAAGAACCGCCTCGCCGCGCCCGCGCTCGCCGCGAGCGCGCGCAAAGCCTAGGTCGCGCTGGTCACCGGCGCACCGGAAGCGGACGGCGGGCGCATAGACGCGCCCATCGCCCGCGCGGGGGACAGCATCATCGGACGGTGTGTGCGCGCGGACGGCGCGCCGAGCGTCACAGATTACCGCGTGGTGCGCCGCTATGACGGCTATTCCCTTTTGTACATCGAGACGCGCACTGGACGCACCCATCAGATCCGCGTGCATATGCAGTACATCGGCCATCCGCTGCTGGGCGACACCCTGTACGGCGGCGCGCCCGAGCGCATCGCCCGCCATGCGCTGCACTGCGCGCGCATGACCTTCACCGAGCCGCTGACCGACCGCAGCGTCTGCGCCGCGTGTTCGCCGCCCGCGGATATGTGCGCGCTGGTCGCCGACGCGGCGGATTGGCAGTTCTGCCCTCCCGAAGCGCACGCTTGAAATAGACACGGATTTCGTTTATAATAGCTTTATCTTGCGCCCGGAGACGCCGGGTGGGGCAAGACTGTAAAGGACACTGTAAATGGTTAAAAAAACCGCAAAAATGCCGTCTTTCGCTGCGAGCCCGCACGGACACAGACGGCCCAAAATATGTTTGAGCCTTCTCTTTTCCTATTTTTTCCGCGGCATCGGCGACCGGCTGTATTATTTCGGCTGCGCCGTTATCCGCGCACAGCGCAACGGCCGCCGCGCGGTGCGGCGCTGGTTCAAGAGCGCCGCAGCGTCCGTCGGGCGCGCGACACGCCGTCTCGGGAAGGCGGTCGGCGGCGCGATGGATGTTGTGACGAACGACATTGCGAGCCCGTTTGAAAAGGCGAACCACAGCATCAAGAGCCTGTCGGTCGTCATGAAAAGCACGAGCGACAGAACCTTTTCCCAGAAGATGCACCGGCTCAAGATGTTTTTTAAGTACGGCTGGATGTGGAACAAGCATCTCGTTTACCGGCTGTGCAACTATTTGCTGCCGGCGCTGTGCCTTGCCGTATGCCTCGTCGTCGTTTTCACAATGGCAAATCTCAACTATGCGCTCGAGGTCAACTACAACGGCGAAATGATCGGCTATGTCACCGACGAGGCTGTATTCGATTCCGCAAAAAAGATCATCAAAAACAGGATGGTCACGACGACGGACGAAACCAACTGGGACCGCGGCGCATCGCTGAACATCGCGGTCGTTGAAAAGAGCCAGCTGTCCACCGAGGACATCATGGCGGAGTCGCTGCTGTCCGTTTCGGGCCCCGAGATAGCCGAGGCGACCGGCCTGGACATCGGGGGCACCTTTTACGGCGCGACGACGGCGCGCACCCTGCTCGAGGACGACCTCAACGCGGTGCTGTCGCCGTATCTCGCGCAGGCGAACAGTCTCGGCGGAGACGTCACCGTCAAGTTTAAGCGTGATGTGGAGCTCGTGGACGGCATCTATCCCGTGGACAGCATCCTGTCCTACGAGCAGCTGCGCGACGACGTGACGTCCGGCGAAGCGCGCGATATTTATTACAAGGTCTCGGCCGGCGACACGGCGGCGGCCATTGCCCAGAAAAACGGCATCAGCGCCGACCGCCTCGCGGAGCTCAACGCGGGCGCGAACCTCGAAAGCCCCGCGGAGGGCGACGTGTTGTGCGTCGCGACCGGCGAGGCGCTGCTGAGCGTCAAGACCGTAAAATATTCGACTTACACCGAGACTGTCGCGTTCACGACCACTGTCACGCGGGATTCCCGCTTCAACGACGGTTATTACTGGATCGTCACCCAGGGCGAATCGGGCGAGAAGACCATCACCGAGGAGATCGAGTATATCGACGGCGTTGAATCCTCGAAGAACGTCATCTCCGAGGAGATCACGAAAGAGCCCATCAGCCAGGAGGTCATCGTCGGCTCCAAGCCCGGCTCCGGCGGCGGCACCGTCTCGGTGGGCACGGGCACGCTCACATGGCCGACAGGCGAGGGCTACCGCATCAGCCGCGGCTTCTCCTCCTACCACTTCGGCATCGACATCGCGAATGTATACGGAACGGCGATTTATGCGGCGGACAACGGCGTCGTCACCTATACGGCGGTCACCGACGTCGGCTACGGGATATACATCATCATAGACCATCAAAACGGGATGCAAACGGTCTACGCGCATTTGTCGGCGCTGCTGGTCTCCGAGGGAGACGTGGTCTCGCGCGGCGACCTCATCGGTCTCATGGGTTCGACGGGCAACTCGACGGGCAGCCACCTGCACTTTGAGACGCGCATAGACGGAGAAAAAATGGACCCGGCGATCTACTTGTACGGCTTGTATTGAGCCACATAAAAACCTGAAGGGGTAGCGGTCTTGGACAAATTTATAATCAGGGGCGGTGCGCGTCTTGTCGGCAGCGTTCCCATCAGCGGTGCAAAAAATGCGGCGGTGGCCATCCTGCCGGCAGTGCTCGTCTCCGACGGCGTCTGTACGGTGGAGAATGTGCCGAAGATCAGCGACGTCGCGATCATCACGCAGATCCTGTCCGAGATGGGCGCTGCGGTCGAGCTCGTCGACGAGCACACGCTGCGCATCGACGCGCGGCATGTGCAGACCTGCGAGGTGCCGCACGAGCTGTCGCGGCATATGCGCGCGTCCTATTATTTCCTCGGCGCGCTGCTGACGAAATTCGGCAAGGCGCGCGTGTCGCTGCCGGGCGGCTGCAACCTCGGCGCTCGCCCCATCGATCAGCATCTCAAGGCGTTCGCGTCGCTGGGCTGTTCGGTCAACGTGGAGTACGGCATGGTCAATGTCGACTGCGCGCACGGACGTCTGCAGGGCGCGCGCATCTTTTTCGATACGGTCTCGGTTGGCGCGACCATCAACGCGATCCTCGCGTCGGTCAAGGTGGAGGGCCAGACGGTGCTTGAAAACGCCGCGAAGGAGCCGCACATCGTTGACGTGGCAAACTTTCTGAACTCGATGGGCGCGGATATCCGCGGCGCGGGCACCGACGTCATCAAGATCAACGGCGTCGCGTTCCTGCGCGGCACGAGCTATTCCATCATCCCCGACCAGATCGAAGCGGGCACCTATATGGCGGCGGCCGCCGCGACGGGCGGCGACGTGCTCATTGAAAATATCACGCCGAAGCATCTCGAATCCATCACCTCGCTGCTGCTGCGCGCCGGCGCGGAGATCGAGGAGTACGAGGAATCGCTGCGCATTCGGCGCACGGGCGAGATCCATGCGACCAACGTCAAAACAATGCCGCACCCCGGCTTTCCGACCGATATGCAGCCGCAGATGGCGACGCTGCTGTCGCTCGCGAAGGGCACGTCCATCGTCACGGAGAGCATCTGGGACAACCGCTTCAAATATGTCGACGAGCTGCGCCGCATGGGCGCAAATATTCAGGTGGACGGCAAGGTCGCCATCGTGGAGGGCATCGAAAAATTTACCGGCGCGCCGGTGCGCGCGACGGATCTGCGCGCGGGCGCGGCGATGATCATCGCGGGGCTCGTCGCGGACGGCGTGACCGAGATCGAGGATATCTACCATATCGAGCGCGGCTATGAGGACATCGTCCGCAAGCTGCGGGCGCTGGGCGCCGACGTGCGGCGCGTGACCGTTCCCGACGAGGAGATCGCGGATTTTGCCTGAGAAGGATCCTTTCTGCGCGGGTGTGACAGCCTGCGCTTTTTGCTGAAACGGAGGAGACTATGCCAACCTTTGCCACGCTGTATTCGGGCAGCTCCGGCAACAGCACGCTTATCCGCACGGCGGATACCGCGCTGCTCGTCGACATGGGCGGCAGCTGCACGCGCACGCTGAATGCGCTGTACGCGCTGGGCTGCACCGCGCGCGACGTGCGCGCGGTGCTCGTCACGCACGAGCAGTCCGACCATGTTGCGGGGCTGTATAGTTAGTTGAAAAATTATCCGGTGCCCGTCTACGGCAGCGAGCGGACGCTCGATTATCTTCGGCGGCGCAGCCTTGTGCCGGAGGGGACGACACTTATCCCCGTCGCGCCGCATCAGTCCTTTTCCGTCGGCGACATCGCGGCGGAGAGCTTTCAGACCTGTCATGACAGCGAGGACTGCTTCGGCTACCGCTTCAGCTTCGGCGGCGGCGCGCACCTCGCGGTGGCGACCGACCTCGGGTGTGTGACGGACGACGTATTCGGCGCGCTGTGCGGCTGCGAGCTCGTGGCGCTCGAGTCCAACTACGAGGACGAAATGCTCATCGGGGGAAGGTACCCTTATTACCTCAAGGCCCGCATCCGCTCGCGCAGCGGCCATCTGAGCAACGCCGAATGCGCCGCGTGCGCCGCGCGGCTCGCGCAGCAGGGGACGCGGCGGCTGGTGCTCATGCATCTGAGCCGCGACAACAACACGCCGGAGATGGCGCTGACGGGCTGTTTGTCGGCGCTCGAGAATTACGGCGTCGGGGAGGAGAGCTTTTCCGTCACGGTCGCGCCGCGCTTCGACGTCGGCGCGCTTATCGAATTGTAGGGAGGACGCCGTGCTGACGCTGGAGATCCTGTGTATCGGCAAGCTGAACGCCGCGTACTGCCGCGACGGCTGCGCGGAATATGAAAAGCGCCTGAGCGCGTTCGTGAAGACGGTCGTCACGGAGCTGCCGGAGACGAAGCTCGCGGGAGAGGGCGCGGCGCTCGAGCAGCGCGTGATCGACAGCGAGGGGGAGCGGCTGCTTGCGGCGCTCGACAAACGCAAGAGCGCCGCGGTCGTCGCGCTGTGTGTCGAGGGGGAAAGCTGTTCCTCCGAGGCGCTCGCGCAATACATCGCGCGCACGCAGCAGCGCTGCTCGCACATCGTCTTTGTCATCGGCGGCTCGCTGGGCTTGTCCGATGCCGTCAAGCGGCGCGCGGACGCGCGCATATCTGCGTCGGCGATGACCTTTCCGCACCAGCTCATGCGGCTGCTGCTGCTCGAGCAGCTCTACCGGGCAGAAACAATTCTGAACAATGTTAAATACCACAAATAGCCGCGCCGGTCGACGCGGCATTTTTTGTCCGCTTTTCATTTTTGTGCGCATGACGCATTTTTGCCGCGCATATAGATAAAACACGACAAACTGTTTAAGGAGTGTTTTTGCTATGGTTGCGGCTTCCGTGGGAAAGAAACAGGTGGGCAAGGGGATGCTGCTCATCCTCATCGCCGTCGTGGCGGTGATCGCGGTCATTTTCTTTATAGGAAAGCTGAAGGGCGGCGCCGGCGGGGATTATACGGACGGCTCCACGGAGGAGCTGCGCCGGGCGTATCTCGCGTCGCTCGGCCTGGAGCTCGCCGACACGAGCTCGGTCGCCGACGTCGGTGTGCCGGAGGAATTCGACGAGCGCTTTGCGCAGTACAACGAGCTGCTCAAGACAAACGGGTTCGATCTCGAGCCGCTCCGGGGCAAGACGGTGAAGAAATGCACCTACACCGTCACCAACCGCAGCGACCTCGCGCTCAATGTGCAAGCGGTGCTGCTCGTGTACGATGGCAGCATTGTCGGCGGCCATCTGCTCGATGTGGACGGCGGAAAGCTCTACGCGCTCGTCGACGCGGCGGCACAGACTATCCTGCCGGCGGCACAGGAAGCGGCGGACGCGGGCGCGGGGCAGGAGGAGATCCCGGCGTCAGCCTATCCCACAGAATAAAAAAAGAAGCCGCCCGCGGGCGGCTTTCTTTTATGCGGAGCTCTGTGCTCAAAGCTCGGTGACATGTGCCTCGTTCCATGTGTGCGGGACCTTTTCCGCCGCAGGAACGCCGATGCTCAGCGCAAGCTGAAATTTCGTCGCGGGATCCATGTGCAGCAGCGCCGTCACCTCGTCGCAGCGCTCGCTCAGGAAGGCGCTGCGCGGTCTGCCGAGGAAGACGGAGCCGAGTCCGAGCGAAATGGCGGTCAGCGCGATGTTGTCCGCCGCGATGCCCGCGTCGATACCGGCGTACAGGTTGTCCGGATTGCCCGATATGAGTACGAGCAGGGGCGGATGATACAGCACCGTGCGTCCGCGCGAGTTGATGAGCTCGATGCGCTCCTTGTTTTCTTCTTTGGTGATGACGTCGACGAGTATGGCGTCAAATTTTTCGATGACGGCGCGGTCGGTGACAAAGACAAAGCGCTGTTCCTGCGCGTTGCGCGCCGTCGGCGCCGCGAGCGCGGCCTTCTTGAGCGTGTCCACCTGCTCACGGGTCAGCGGCGTGTCCTTAAAGCGGCGAATGCTGCTGCGGCGCAGAATCGCATCAAGGATTTCATTTTCCATGGTGACTCCCTTCCGATTCGCTAAACTTTTTAATATTTATAATATACACTAAAATTCGCGGCAAGGCAAATTGACTTTATGACCGCAAAGGGATAGAATCATACTATCACAAAAACGGAGGATTCCCATGGATAACGACAAGATCAATGCGCCCGGAGCCGAAGACGAAGCCGGCGAATATGACGTCGATCTCATCACGCTGACCGACGAGGACGGCGTTGAGCATACCTTTGAGCTGGCGGATACGCTCGAGCATAACGGAAACGATTATGTTGCGCTCATCACGGCGATCGAGGACGGCGCCGAAGCATATCTCGAGGACGACGGTGACCTTGTGATCATGAAGATCGTCAGCGAGGACAACGGCGAGGAGATCCTGGAGATCATCGAGGACGACGATGAGTTCGACGAGATCAGCGATATCTTCATGAGTCGCCTGTCCGATATGTACGAGTTCGAAGAGGGCGACAAAGACGCCGATACGACGGGCGAGGACAAGTAATCTCAGCTTCTCATCCCCCTGCTTTGTTCGATTTGTTGCAGCCTTTTTTAATCCGACAAGCTTAGAATCGGGCTTTTTGCTCCGGCAGCGGATTGCAGGCCTCCCCTTCGGGACGGAGGGAACGTGAATCTGTCGGGCGGATGTACCCACCGTCTTTCAGGACGGGTTCTAAACCGGCTGCAGACGGCAAGGCGGGGGCTTTTATTTTGCAGAAAAACGAGGGGACGGAGATGGGCGACTGGCTTGCGCGGCAGCGTATGCTCGTCGGGGACGGCGGCTGTGAAATATTGCGCGGCGCGCGCGTCGCGGTCATCGGTCTGGGCGGCGTCGGCGGCGCGGCATTCGAGGCGCTCGTGCGCGCGGGCGTCGGGCATCTTCTGGCGATGGACCGCGATGTCTTTGACGAGACAAACCTCAACCGTCAGCTGCTCGCGACGCGCGAAACGGTCGGTTGCGGCAAGGCGCAGACCGCGGCGGCACGCGCGCTCTCCATCGACCCGACCGTCGACGTGCGCGCGCTTTGTGAGACCTTCGGCGAGTCCACGCAGCAGCAGCTGCTCGATTTCAGGCCGGATTACGTCGTGGACGCGATCGACATGGTCTCGGCGAAGCTGCTGCTCATAGAGCTGTGCGGGCACAACGGGATCCCGATCATTTCCTCTATGGGCACAGGCAACCGGCTGACAGCGTCCTTCGTCGTCGGCGACATCCGCGAGACGGCGGGCTGCGGGTGCGCGCTCGCGCGCGTGATGCGCCGCGAGCTCAAAAAACGCGGCGTGGAGAATGTGACCGTACTGTACGGCACGGCCCCGCCGCTCGAGACGGGGCAGCGAACGCCCGGCAGCGTTTCCTTCGTGCCGCCCGTCGCAGGTTATCTCATCGCCGGATACGTCGTGCGGCAACTGTTGGACGGCAACACATAAAACATCGATCCTGCGGCACAATAGCCGCAGGATATTTATTTTGGCGGCGCAGCGCGGGATCTACCCGCCGCCCTGCTTGCCGCCCGGGCGGGAGGAGAACTTGAAGGAACAACACGGAGACAAAAAAACCGGAGCAAAATTGTTTTCCGGTGCGGTCAGCGGATTTTTGAACGGTTTGTTCGGCAGCGGAGGCGGCGTGGTCGCCGTCATGTTTCTGCGCCGGCTCATCGGCGACGAGCGGCGCGCGCACGCGAGCGCGACGCTGATGGTGCTCCTGATGAGCGGCGTGAGCCTCGCGCTGTACGCCGGCGGCGGCAGCGTGGATTTCGCGGCCGGCTGGATGTTCAGTCCGGGCGGCTTTGCGGGCGCGGTGCTCGGCAGTCTGTTTTTGAAAAAGATAAAGAGCGATTTTCTGCGGCGGCTGTTCGGCGGCGTGATCGCGGCGTCCGGGGTGGTGATGTTGCTGCGATGAGCTGGCTCGTCACGACCGTTGTGGGCTTTTTTTCCGGCGTCCTCGCGTCCATGGGGCTCGGGGGCGGCTTTATCCTGCTCGTCTATCTGTCGCTGTTCACCGACATCGAGCAGCGCACGGCGCAGGGCGTCAATCTTTTTTTCTTTATCCCCATCATCCTGCTGTCACTCGTTTTCCATATAAAAAACAAACTGATCGATTTCAGGACCGCTCTGCTGTGCGGCGCGGTCGGGGCGGCGACGGTTTACGGCGGCTATGCGCTCGCGCAGCGCCTCGACAACGAGTGGCTGCGGCGGGGCTTTGCGGTTTTTATTATCCTTGCGGGGCTCCGGGATTTATTTGCAAAGGGTGTTGACAAACAAGCGCCGAGTGAATAAACTGATAGAGAACAGAATATCCGGTAGGCAAGGCTACCACAGGGATACGGGTTGCTGCCGCGAAAAGGTGGAGACACTTTCAGCTGGTCAGCAGGATATGTCGAAAACAAGGCATACCCTAATGCAACTTCATCGCCCTGCGAAGCTAAAGCTCGAACGGTGGCGGGTCTTTTTGGCTCAGCAGAAAGCGTAAAGCAAACCGCGCCGCCTTTCGGGTGACGCGGTTATTTGTTTGCAAAAAACGCAGGAGGAGGTGTCTTTCATGACCGAGATCATCAGGGATTTGCTTCAAAGAAAAAAGAAGGTGGAGCTGCGACAATTTCTCGCCGAACAGAATCCGGCGGATATCGCCGCATGGATCGAGGAGCTCATGGAGGGCGACGATCTTGCGCGCGAGGAACTGCTGCTGCTGTACCGCATCCTGCCGAAGGATTCCGCGGCGGACGTTTTTGTTGAGATGAGCCCGGAGACGCAGGAGCTGCTCATCAAATCCTTCAGCGATAAGGAACTGCGCGAGGTGCTCGACGATATTTTTCTCGACGATACCGTCGACATCATCGAGGAGATGCCCGCAAACGTCGTCAAGCGCATCCTGACGAACGTCGATCCTGATACGCGAAAAAGCATCAACCAGCTGCTCGATTATCCTGAGGACAGCGCGGGCAGCATCATGACCATCGAGTTCGTGGACCTGAAGAAGGAGATGACCGTCCGCGACGCCTTTGCGCGCATCCGCGCGACGGGCGTCGACAAGGAGACCATCTACACCTGCTATGTCACCGACCGCAACCGCAAGCTCGACGGCCTCATCACCGTCAAGGATCTGCTGTTGTCCGATTACGAAGCGATCGTCGGCGACATTATGGAGGAGAACGTCATCAGCGTCGGCACCCATGACGACCAGGAGGAGGTCGCGAACCAGTTCGCAAAATACGGCTTTATGGCGATGCCCGTCGTCGACAAGGAGGGGCGGCTCGTCGGCATCATAACGGTCGACGACGTCATCGAGGTCATGCAGGCAGAGTACACTGAGGACATCGAAAAGATGGCCGCCATTACGCCGTCCGACAAGCCGTATCTGCGGCTGAGCGTCTTTGACGTTTACAAGGCGCGCATCCCGTGGCTGCTCCTGCTGATGGTCTCCGCGACGTTTACCGGTCTGATCCTGCAGCATTTTGAATCGGCGCTCGCCGCGCAGATCGCGCTGACCGCCTTTATCCCCATGCTCATGGACACCGGCGGAAATTCCGGATCGCAGGCTTCCGTCACGGCGATCCGCGGGCTGTCGCTCGGAGAGATCGAATACGGCGACTGGCTGCGCGTGCTCTGGAAGGAGGTACGCGTGGCGGTGCTGTGCGGCGTCACGCTTGCCGCCTGCATGCTCGCCAAGATCACGCTGATCGACGGCTATTCCATCCAGATCGCGCTGGTCGTCAGCATCACGCTGGTCTGCACCATTCTGGCCGCAAAATCCGTCGGCTGTCTGTTGCCGATCCTCTCCAAAAAGCTCGGGTTCGACCCGGCGGTGATGGCGGCTCCCTTCCTTACGACCATCGTCGACGCAATGTCGCTTTTCATCTATTTTCAGGTCGCGACCGCCCTGCTGGGGCTGTGACGGCCCGGAAAATATTCAGCACGGAAAACGCCGCCGGTTTTGACCGGCGGCGTTTCTATCTGCGCGGGCGTCAGGCTGCTTCCGAGCCGGAAAAGCCGGATCCGGTTTCGACATTGTATAACCCGTAAAAGGGCAACTGCGCTTCGGTCACGGCCCCGTTCATCCACATGATAAAATCCTCCGGCAGCGCGTCCGCCGGGGCGCCGGGAAGATAGAACAGAAGCTCCTTTGCGTTGTCGAGACCGCACGGATCGCTGTAGACGTTTGTCCACCCGTCCGCCGCTTCCTCCGTGCTGCCCGGCTCCTTTTCGGTCTCCAGCCGCTCCATGCGCACACAGTAGGTGTAGTCGTTCACCTTTTCGGGGGCCGTGAACTGTCCGCTGAAGCTGCACAGATAATAAGACTGCGTTCCCATTTCTGTATCGTGATAAGCGCCCGTGAAGGAGCCGTCTGCGTCGATATACAGCTCGGTGCTCCAGCCGCCGGCGCCGCTGCTGTAGACAAATTTCAGATTTGCGACGTCCGCAAAGGAAAACGGCGCGTCCGTTTCCCCGGCCGGTGCGTCCGCTGCGCTGTCGGTCGGCGTCTGCGGCGCGGCGGCGGTGCCGCAGGCGGAAAATATTAACAGAACGGCGGCGACCACGCCCCAAAGCATTTTTTTGCTGTTCATTCTTTTTCTCTTTTCCTTCCATATTTGCAATAAAGCCAACTTTACCAAACTGTTTTAATCTCAGTTGACCAGTGTCCAGTAATCTGAATTTCCGGCCCTTGGGGGCGTCTGACCGCCGCCCAAATCATAGCCTGTGCGCTTGTAGCGGTTGCCGCTGTAGGTCACGACGACGCCCTCGGCGTAGCGGTAGGACGAGCTGTAGCTGTCGTCGGCGCCGTCCTCGAAGCCGACGACGACCCATGTGCTCTTGTTCATGCCCACCGCAGGATTGCGGGTGGCCGCGGTCGTCCCGCTCGTATGCGCCCGCGCGCATTGAAAGCGTATGCCGTTGATCACGACCACGTCGCCGACGGCGTACGGGGTATTTACGGCCCAGCCGGCGAGCGTTCCGTCGGTGATGGTGTAGGTCTCGCTGTGCAGGCCGCAGGCGTCCGGATAGCGGCAGTAAGTCACCGTCCAGGGGCTCCTTGTATAGGCGAGGTGGAGAAGCTCTGCGTTGTCCGGGTCAAACTCCATCCCGGATACCGTGCCCTTCACCTGCGCAAGCTCCGCGACCTCCTGCGCGTCCACAGCGCCGCCGTCCGCGTAGTGCTCCGAGGCCAGCCCCTGCGCGGCGAGCACCGCGCTGCGGCAGTCCGCGATCGCGCTCTGCTTCCGGGCCCGGTCGATCCAGCCGGTCATGGCGGGTATGAGCAGAACGGCGAGAATGGCGAGGATCACAAGAACGACGATGACTTCAACGAGCGTGAAGCCATTGCGGGCCGCGCTCTTACGAATAGGCAATCGAAAGACTTCCTTTCTCTTATTTGGGGCGCCGGGCGGCAGATATCACAGCAGCGGGATAATCCTGGTGAGATCGTCGACGACGTAATCGCACCGGGCACATATATCGTCGGGCGGCATACGCAGATCGGGGATGAGGGCTACCGCGCAGCCCGCCGCCTTCCCCGCGAGGATGCCGGAGACGGAATCCTCGACCACCAGACAGTCCTGCGGGCGCGCGCCGAGCAGCTGGGCGCCCTTTAAAAACAGATCGGGCGCGGGCTTGCACGCAGCCACATCGCCGTCGCACGCGATGGCTTCGATGCGGTCGAGCAGGCGCGCCGCACGGAGATTTTTTTCCACCCAGAAGCGGATGTTGGAGGAGGCGACGGCGCGGCGCGCTTTTTTTTCGTCCATCGCATCAAACAGGGCATAGACGCCCTTTTTTACGGGCAGTCTGCCGCTGTCGACGACGCGGCCGAATTCGTTCTCCCAGTAGCCGGGCAGCGCCCCGCTGTCCACGCGCGGATAGTTTTCGCGCACGTACGGCGGCATATCGTCGTTGCTGCGCCCGCACATCTGAATATAGCCGTCCAGCGACAGCTCCGTGTCGTAATGCGAGAAGAAATTTTTCCAGATCCCATAGGACACGCGCTCGGAGTCCACCAGCACGCCGTCCATGTCAAACAAAATGTACTTAAAACTCAAATAAGGGCTCCCTCTGCTGCTATTGCTTTTTATTTTTCTTTCCCTCGAGGACGTCCAGCTTGCCGTTTCCGTCCTTGTCGAGGCTGTCCATGATGTCGAGCCGGCCGTTGCCGTCCTTGTCGAGATGCTCCATCAGCCGCGCCTTAAGGCTCTTGTTCTCCTCCTCCAGCGCATTTTTATCCTGCTCGACCGCCTTTAGGTTGTCGTTGAGCAGATGCGTCGCCTCGGACAGAGAGTCCTTGTCGCTTTTGAGCTGCTGGTTTTCCTCGCCGAGCTGCTGCGCTTCCTTTTCGGAGCGCTTTTTCGCGCGCTTGAGCGAGCCTCGCTCGACAGCGGACAGGATGCGGCTGATGCACATACCGAAAATGAGGCAGACGGCCATCTCAAGCAGACCGTTTAGCCCCACGAGCGCGAAAACGAAGGAGGCGAGCGTCGTCGCCCCGAGGCTTTGCTGCAGATTGATCATGTAGTCGGTATTGCCGAACAGACCGAGCAGCGCGACCATGAAAAAACCGGTGTTAAAAAATGCGCCGAGAAAGCTCGTAATGGTGTACGCCGCAAAGCGCATGCGCAGAAATTTAAGCGTTTTGAATACAAGTCCCGTCAGCCAGCCCATGAGCAGACGCGGGAAGAAGCAGACCACAAAGGTGTAAAACGGGTTGATCGCGAGCAGTGCGGCGCCGAAGGCCGACATGCCGAAGCACTGCACAAAGCTCGAGATACCGAACGCGCCGCCGAGAATGGCGCCGGCGCCCGGCCCGAGCAGGATCGCGCCGATGATGACGGGCAGCGTCAGGAAGGAGATCTCCACCGCGCCGACCTTCAAGTAGCCGACGGGCGTCAGGGACATGACGACGATGAGCGCGATGAGCAGCGCGAGCCGCACCATGTAAAAGACCTTCGCGCTCAGCTGCGAGCCGCCCTTGCGCGGTTCGCCGTCGGTCGCCTGCGTCTGCTCGACGGGAGCGCCCTCCTGCGCGTCGGCTTCCGCCTGCACAGACGTATCAACCGGCGCGCCTGTTTCCGGCGCGGCCGGTTCCTGCGCCGCGGCGGGTATCATTTCTTTTTCGTTTTTCATATTCAATTCCTTTCCGAGTTCCGATTTGCTTCAAAGATGATCCGAAGACCGTCGAGCAGCAGCGTCGCGTCGCCGATGATCTCTGTTTCGCAGTAGGGCGTCACGCGCGCGGCGAGGCCGCCCGTCGCGACGACTGTGGGCTGCGCGCCGAGCTCCCGCGCCATGCGCGCGCACATACCGTCGAGCATGGCCGCGGCGCCGTAGACGGCGCCGGACTTCATGCAGTCGGCAGTGTTGGAGGACAGCACCCGCGCCGGCGCTTCGAGCGAGATGTCGGTGAGCGTCGACGTGCGCGCTACGAGCGCGTCGGTCGAGATGCGCAGCCCCGGCAGGATCGCCCCGCCGAGAAACGCGCCGTCGGCCGACAATGCCGTGATCTTGGTCGCCGTGCCCATGTCGATCACGATGCAGGGCAGCGGGTACTTGTGCTTTGCGGCGACCGCGGCCGCGACAAGGTCGGCGCCGATCTCCAGTGGGTTGTCGAGCCGGATCTCCAGCAGATCCTCATACAGCGCGCGGCACAGGATTTTCGGCTGTACGCCGCACGCGTGCCGGACGGCCTCGGCGACCGGCTCGGTCAGCGCGGGAACGACCGAGCTGACGATGCCGCCGGTGATGCCGGACGCCGGGATATGATACAAGCCGAGGATGTCGCTGAAAACGACGGCATATTCGTCGCTCATACGATTGCGGTCGGTCGCGATGCGGGACGCCATGACGAGCGCGTCGCCGTCGTAGCAGCCGATCACGGTGTTTGTATTGCCAATATCAACGCATACTATCATAGAAATCCCTTAATCAACGGTGTCGTCGTTCGTGACCCATTCGGCTTCGACGTCGACGGAGCGGTACCCGTCGCGCGAGGTGCGGATGAAAACGGTGCGGATGCCCGCGTTGATCACGAGCATACGGCACAGCGTGCAGCAGTCGGGCGCGGCCTCATAGCCGCCGTCGGCGTCGAGCCCCGCGAGATACAGCGTTCCGCCGAGCACATCGCGGCGCGCGCAGCTCACGATGGCGTTCGCCTCCGCGTGCACGCCGCGGCAGAGGCCTGCGTGCCGAGTTTTCTCCCCGGCGTGCTTGTCCAGACGGCAATAGCCGAGGTCGGTGCAGTTGCGGCGGCCGCGCGGCGCACCGGTGTAGCCCGTCGAGATGATTTCGTCGTTCTGCACGATGATCGCGCCGTAATTCGCCTTGAGGCAGGTGCCGCGGCGGCTGACTGTTTCGGCTATGTCGAGATAATGGTTGATCTTATCTCTGCGTTCCATGCCGTCACCTCCTTTTTCTTGTTTTATCATAGTATATTTGCGGAAAATATTCAAGAATCCGCGCCATTGTGATACAATAACCTTACACCTATTTTTAAGGAGGGTATTATGGACAAAACCATGAAGGATCAGCTGGTCGCCGCCGCGTGGAAGGCGCGCGAGCATTCCTATTCGCCCTACTCCCGTTTCAAGGTCGGCGCGGCCGTGCTCGGCACGGACGGAAAGATCTACACCGGCGCGAACATCGAGAATATGAGCTACGGCGCGACGATCTGCGCAGAGCGCTGCTCGTTGTTCACCATGGTCGCGTCGGGCTGTCCCAAATATGAGGGCATCGCGATCGCGACCGAGCTCAACGAGGACGGCGCGCCCTGCCTCGCCTGCCGGCAGGTCATGACCGAGTTCTGCGCTTCGCTCGATATCCCCGTGCTGATGGCGACGCCGGGCGCGGGCGTTTTCGAGCACACGCTGCGTGAGATCGCGCCGCTGCCGTGTATGCCCAACAGCCTGCCGCCCGACAAAAAGTAAGCGCTTGGCAAAGGAAACGGTGCGCCCCAAAAAGGCGCTGGGACAGAATTTTCTCGTCAACGACGGCGTGTGCGAAAAGATCGCGGACGCCGTTGTCGGCGATGGCAATTGCGGGGTGCTGGAGATCGGGCCGGGTCTCGGCGCGCTGACAAAAAAGCTCGCGCCGCGCGCGCGAAAGCTTGTCGCCGTCGAGCTCGACGCCGATATTTTGCCGAAGCTCCGCGAAAATCTCGCGGGCTTTGACAATGTGGAGATCGTCAACGCCGACGTTCTTTCCGTCGATCTGCAAGCGCTCATACGAGAGCACTTCGCCGGTATGCCTGTGCGCGCGGCGGGCAACCTGCCCTACTATATCACGAGCCCCATCGTCATGGCGCTGCTCGAAAGCAGGCTGCCGCTCGAGGAGATCGTCGTGATGGTCCAAAAGGAGGCGGCGCAGCGCCTTTGCGCAAAAGAGGGCGCGCGCGAATGCGGCGCGGTGACGCTCGCCGTGCGCTATTACGCCGAGCCGCAGATGCTGTTCGACGTGTCGCCGGGCAGCTTTTATCCCGCGCCGAAGGTGACGAGCTCGGTGCTGCGCCTGCGCGTTCGCAAGCAGCCGCTCGTAACTCCGCGCGACGAGAGGCGAATGTTCGCAGTCATTAAAGCGGCGTTCTCCATGCGCCGCAAAACGGTGCTCAACGCCGTGGCGGGCGGCCTTTCGCTCGACAAGGAAACGCTCGCGGCGGCCATGGCGCGCGCGGGCGTCGACCCCGGCGCGCGCGCGGAGCGACTGACACTCGCGGATTACAGTTCGTTATCCGATGAGATTATTATACAGTAAGGAGACGTTGCGCTTGAGGCGATCGATCGCAGCCATCGCAATCATGCTGTGTGCGGCGCTGTTATGCGCGTGCGCCGCCGCGGAGCATTTTGACAAAGACGCCGCCGTCACGGTCATCACCCGCGAGGATGGCTCTGGCACGCGCGGGGCGTTCACGGAGCTGCTCGGTATCGAGCGAAAAAACGCCGCAGGGGAGAAGTGGGATTATACGAGCGAGGAAGCGCTCGTCACCAACAGCACCTCCAACGTGCTGCTTTCGGTGTCGCTCAACCCGCACGCCATCGGCTATGTGTCGCTGGGTTCGATGCGGGACATGGTCAAGGCGCTGTGCATCGACGGCGTATATCCCACCGCGCAGAGCGTTAAGGACGGCAGCTATCCCGTGTCGCGCGCGTTTTATATTGCGACGGACGGCGCGCCGCAGGGCCTTGCCGCCGATTTTATTGCGTTTATATTGAGCGCGGACGGCCAGCGGATCATAGAAGCGGACGGCTATGTCGCCGTGGATGACGGCGCGGCGTCCTATGCGGAAACATCCGTGCAGGGAAAGCTGGTCGTCGCCGGTTCCTCCTCCGTCACGCCCGTGATGGAAAAACTCAAAGAGGCATATATCGCCCGCAATCCGGGCATTGAAATAGAGGTCCAGCAGAGCGACTCCTCCACCGGCATGACGGCGGCGGCTGAGGGCGTCTGCGATATCGGCATGACCTCCCGCCCGCTCAAGGACAGCGAGCGCGCGTCGGGTCTGACGCCCGTCGCCATTGCGCTCGACGGTATCGCGGTCGTCGTCAGCAGTGAGAACCCGCTCGACAGTCTTTCGGCGGAAACGATCCGTCGCATTTATGAGGGAGAGCTCACAAGCTGGGCGCAGATCGAACAGGCGGAGGCGGCGTCATGAGCCATGCAAAGGAAAAGATCATGAAGGCCGTTTTTGCGGCGGCGGCGTGCGCGTCCATCCTCGCGGTGGCGCTTATCTGCCTGTTCCTGTTCGCAAACGGCATCCCCGGCATGGCGAAGATCGGCGTCCTTAAGTTCCTGTTCGGCACGCAGTGGAGGCCGTCCAACGACCTGTACGGCATCCTGCCGATGATCCTCGGCAGCTTGTACGTCACGGCGGGCGCGTGTCTCATCGGCGTGCCGCTGGGCGTTCTCACCGCGGTTTTTCTTGTCTACTACAGCCCGAAGCCGCTCGCGCGGGTCGTCGACCCGCTCGTGCAGCTGCTCGCGGGCGTGCCCTCCGTCGTCTACGGATTTTTCGGCGTCATCGTGCTGGTGCCGCTGTCCCGTCGGCTGTTCGGCGGCTCGGGCAGCAGCATCCTGACGGCGTCGGTGCTGCTCGGGATCATGATATTGCCGACGGTCGTCAGCGTGTGTGCGTCGTCGCTGCGCGCGGTGCCGTCGTATTATTACGAGGGAGGGCGGGCGCTGGGCGCAACGCACGAGCGCAGCATCTTTCTCATTGATTTAAAGGCGGCGCAGTCCGGCGTGCTGTCGGCGGTGGTGCTGGGCCTCGGCCGCGCTGTCGGCGAGACGATGGCGGTCATCATGGTCGCGGGCAATCAGGCGCGCGAGCCGAACAGCCTGTTTGCGGGCGTGCGCACGCTGACGGCGAACATCGTCCTTGAGATGGGCTATGCGGCCGATTTGCACCGCGAGGCGCTCATCGCGACGGGCGTTGTGCTGTTCGTTTTTATCCTGCTCATCAACCTGTGCTTCTCGGCGATCAAGGGGAGGGATGCGAAATGAAAAAACGCTCCTTCAAAGCGCTGCTGAAGCAATACGCCCGCACGCCGGGCTCGCTGCTCGTTTGTCTGCTCGTCTTTCTCGCGGCGCTCATAAGCGTCGGGTGCGTCGTCGCGCTCATCGGCTATATCCTTGTGAAGGGTGTTCCCAACCTGTCGTTGGAGCTGTTTGCGTGGGAGTACACAAGCGAGAACGTCTCGCTGATGCCGGCGCTTGTCAACACCGTGACGATGACGCTGCTGTCGCTGCTGCTCGCCGTGCCGCTGGGTCTCGGCGCCGCCGTATTCCTCACCGAATACGCGAAGCGCGGCACCAAATTTGTGAAGCTTGTGCGCGCGACGGCGGAGACGCTCTCCGGCATACCGTCCATCATCTACGGACTGTTCGGTCTGCTGCTGTTCGTGACGACGCTCGGCTGGGGCTACTCGCTGCTCGCGGGCGCGTGCACGCTCGCCATCATGATCCTGCCGCTCATCCTGCGCACGTCCGAGGAGGCGCTCAAGGCGGTGCCGGACAGCTACCGCGAGGGCAGCTACGGTCTCGGCGCGGGGCGGCTGCGCACGATCTTTAAGGTCGTCGTGCCAGACGCTGTGCCCGGCATCGTCGGCGGGGTCATCCTCGCCGTCGGGCGCATCGTCGGAGAGACCGCCGCGCTCATCTACACGGCGGGCACCGTCGCGCAGGTGCCCGGCAATCTGCTCGCGTCCGGGCGCACCCTCGCCGTGCATATGTACGCATTGTCGAGCGAGGGCATCTATATCGAGCAGTCCTATGCGACGGCGGTGGTGCTGCTGGTGCTTGTCGTCGGCATCAACGCGCTGTCGGCGGCGGTCGCGAAAAAGCTTGCAAAGGGGAAACAGGGCTGATGTGCAAATTTGAAATCGACGATCTCGACGTCTATTATGGCGATTATCACGCCATTCGCGACGTGGATCTGAAGCTCGGGGAGCGGGAGATCACGGCGTTCATCGGGCCGTCCGGCTGCGGAAAATCGACGCTGCTCAAGTGCCTCAACCGCATGAACGACCTTGTGGAGGGCTGCCGCGTGGAGGGTGAAATAGAGCTCGACGGCGTCGACATCTATGAGGACATGGACGTGAACGTGCTGCGCAAGCGGGTGGGCATGGTTTTTCAAAAACCGAATCCCTTCCCGATGAGCATCTACGACAACGTCGCGTACGGCCCGCGGACGCACGGCGTGCGCGGGAAGGCGGCGCTCGACGCGCTCGTGGAGGAGTCGCTGCGCAGCGCCGCCATCTGGGACGACCTGAAGGACCGGCTCAGCAAGAACGCTCTGGGGCTGTCCGGCGGGCAGCAGCAGCGGTTGTGCATCGCGCGGGCGCTTGCGGTCAAGCCCGAGGTCATCCTCATGGACGAGCCGACGTCGGCGCTCGACCCCATCTCCACGTCCAAGATCGAGGATCTCTGCGTTGTTTTAAAAGAAAAATATACCATCGTCATGGTCACCCACAATATGCAGCAGGCGGTGCGCATCTCGGACAAGACGGCCTTTTTCCTGCTCGGCGAGGTGGTCGAATACGGGGATACCGAGACGATCTTCTCAATGCCGAAGGACAAGCGCACCGAGGATTACATCACAGGGAGGTTCGGCTGATGCGGTTAAGGTATGAGGAACAGCTCAAACAGCTTTCGGAAGAAATGCAGCAGATGGGCGCGCTGTGCGAGAGCGTCATCGCCAACGCGGCAAAGGCGTTCATCGACGGCGATCTGGAGCTCGCCGTGCGCGCCATCGAGATCGACTTGAACATTGATAAAATGGAGCGGGACATCGAGGCGCTGTGCTTGAAGCTGCTGCTGCAGCAGCAGCCCGTTGCGAGCGACCTGCGGCGCATCTCCTCCGCGCTCAAGATGATCACCGACATGGAGCGCATCGGCGACCAGTCGTCCGACATCTCCGAGATCACGAAGCTGGAAAATTATCACAAGAGCGAGGGGGACGACCACATCGCCGACATGGCGCTCGCCGTCATCAAGATGGTGACCGACAGCATCGAGGCGTATGTCCACGAGGACGTCGAGATGGCGCGCGGGGTCATCGACTACGACGATGTGGTGGACGACCTGTTCGACGAAATCAAGAAGGACGTCATCGAGATGATCCGCCGCGACAACAACAGCGGGGAGCGGGCCGTCGACGTGCTGATGGTCGCGAAATACTTTGAGCGCATCGGCGACCACGCGACGAACATAGCCGAATGGGTCGAATACGCCGTGACGGGCGTGCACAGATGACGGGAGCGCAAAAGCGCGTCGCGCTGCTGTGCGATCTGTCCTGCGCGGGGCGCTGTTCCGCGAGTATCGCGCTGCCGGTGCTGTCGGCGGCAGGCCTTGAGTGCGCGCTGCTGCCGACCGTGCTGCTGTCGACCCACACCGGCTTTGCGGGCGCCGTGCGGCAGCCGCAAGCGGAGCTTATGCGGCGGACGGCGGCGCACTGGCGGACGCTCGGCCTTTCCTTCGACGCGATCCTCATTGGCTATCTCGGCGGGGCGCAGGCGCTCGCCGCGGCGGAGGAATTTGTAAAGGATTTTAAAACGGATGGGACATCGCTGGTCGTCGACCCCGCGATGGCGGACGGCGGCAGGCTGTACAGCGGATACCCGGCGGATTTTCCGCAGCGGCTCGCGCCGCTTGCCGCGCGCGGACGTGCTGCTGCCGAATGCCGACGAGGCGGCGCTGCTGCTGGGGAAAACACCCGCGCCGGTTCGTACGGAAAGTGACGCCGCAGCGCTGCTTGCAGCGCTGTGCGCGCGCGGCGCGAAAAAAACCGCGATCACGGGGCTGCACTTGCAGCC
The DNA here is from genome assembly GCA_034927165.1 of Oscillospiraceae bacterium. GTDB lineage: Bacteria > Bacillota > Clostridia > Oscillospirales > Ruminococcaceae > JAYFNU01. Next base: position 11,032 of record JAYFQJ010000088.1, on the reverse strand, counting down.
GGGGAGGATCGCTGTCGCCGCGCGGTCGGGCGGCGCTACATTTTATATCGACAACCCGCAAGCGCCCTGCAAGCTGTTCGGCACGGGCGACTTATTTTCCGCGGCGGCGACGGCGGCGCTCGTCAGGGGACGGGATTTTGCATCCGCGCTGCGCATCGCGTGCGATTTCGCCGCGCTGTGCGCCGCGCGGACAGCCGAAGACGAATCCCGCGATCCCCGTTTCGGCGTGCGGTTCGAGGACAGTCTTCCGGATTTTATCGAAATGCTGCGCGGCTGACCCGCGCAGACAATAAAAAGCGCCGGCACCGCCGGCGCTTTTTATCTGGCCGCGAACGGGCGGCACTTGAACTTCAAATTTTTCGCGCTGTGGTCAAAAGGCGATGACATAATAGCCCATGCACAGCGCGAGCGCGAGCAAAAGGTCGCGCAGCGCGTCGAACGGGCGCTTTTGCAGGCCGTGAACGACGACGTTGGCCGCGCTTGTGAGCAGAACCAGAGCGACCGCGAGCGGGCCGGTGAACAGTCCGCGGATGAGCAGAAATTCGAGAATCGTCAGCGCGGCGACGATCAGATACAGGGCCTCAAGGATCCGGGACGTTTTTTGCAGTTTCATAGCTTCCTCCTTTGTCGGTGCCGGGAAAGAACAGTATACAGGAAGGCGATCTATTGTGCAAGCTTTTCAAGTGCGGCGCGGTCGAGCAGGAGAAATCTGTTTTTTCGGTAATCGATCAGCCCGTCCCGCCGCATATTCGACAGCTCCCGCGACAGCGCGCTGCGCTCGCAGCCGAGAAAGCGCGACTGTTCCTCGCGCGAATGGGGCACAATAAATCGGCCGCCCGTATCGAACTGCAGCAGATACGCGGCCGCGCGCGCGCGCAGCGTGCGCTTGAGCAGAAGCTCGACGCGCCGGTTGAGCGCAAAATATTTTTCCGAGAGGGTGCCGATGAGATTGCGCAGCAGCAGCTCCTGCACGCCGCGGCAATCGGGACACGGCGCGAAGATATCCGCGAGCGAAAAGCTGATGATCCTCCCGGCGCCGCGCGCCGTGACCTGTACGGGGCTGCGCGCGCCGGAGCCCGACAACACGTCGCCGAAGACGTCGCCCGGTGCCATCTCGTTGACAATGACTGCGCGCCCGTCCGCCGTGATGTGCTCGCCAACCGCCACGCCCAGCGCGACGATAAAGATGCGGCCGTTCTCCTGCCCCTGCCGCAGAAGAACAGCGCCATCCTCGTGCTGCTGCGCGCGCGCGTCCATCGCCCGCAGCAATCGCAGAACACTTTGCGCATCCGCGCCCGCGAACAGAGGGCAGCGCGAAAGCCAGGGAAGGGAATTGCCTGTTAAAAAATTCACAAAATTCTCCATTTCGTTGCAGCTGCAACGTATTTTTCGTATTGAGCATACTATACTTAAGCAGCAAAAGCAAGAAAGGGACGGAGAAAAATGAAAAAACTGATTGCGATACTTTTGATATTGATGCTCGCACTGGGCGCTTTGACCGCGTGCGGCGAAAAAAAGCAGGAGGAAGCGGCCGAGCCGGAGCAGCCGGTGGTCGAGGAGAACGCGACGCTGCGCCTTGCGTCGCTCAAGGGGCCGACGACGATGGGCCTTGTCAAGCTGCTGTCCGACGCCGAGGCGGGCTCGCTCGCTTACACGGTCGAAAGCAATATTTACGGAACGGCGGATGAGCTGACAGGTCTGCTCGTCAACGGCGACATCGACGCGGCGGCGATCCCGGCGAACCTCGCGTCGGTGCTGTACAACAAGACGAACGGCGCGATCAAGGTCGCGGCGATCAACACGCTCGGCGTTCTTTATATCGTCGAGAACGGCGAGACGATCCAGTCGGTCGCCGACTTGAAGGGCAGGACGATCTATGCGACGGGAAAGGGCACGACGCCGGAATATGCGCTGCGCAGCGTTCTTTTGTGGAACGATATTGACCCGGACACCGATGTTACGATAGAATATAAGTCGGAGGCGACGGAGGTCGCGGCGATGCTCACGGGGGACAACAGCGCGGGCGCTGTCGCGATGCTGCCGCAGCCGTACGTAACCTCGGTGCTCATGCAGAACGACGCGCTGCGCATCGCGCTCGATCTCACCGAGGAGTGGAAGAACGCGAGCGGCAAGGAGCTTGTGACCGGCGTGCTCGTCGTGCGCAGCGACTATATCGACAGCAATCCCGGCGCGTTCACGCAGTTCCTCGCGGACTACAAGGCCTCGACCGAGTATGTCAACGCGAATCCTGCACAAGCGGCGGCGCTCATTGAGAAATACGGCATCGTCGCAAAGGCGGCCATCGCCGAAAAGGCGCTGCCCTACTGCAACATCACCTTCGTCGAGGGTGCGGATATGCGCGCGCTGCTCGAAAATTATCTGACCGAGCTGTCCGGTCAGAACATCAACGCAATCGGAGGCGCTCTGCCCGATGACGGATTCTACTACGGGGCGTAGCGGAAAAACTGAGATCATAAAAAGAGCGGCGGTCGGCCTGTTTTGGCTGGCCGTCTGGCAGCTCGCCGCCGTTTTGGTCGGCGAGCCGCTTTTTCTGCCGTCGCCCGTTTCTGTGGCGAGGACCTTTGTGTCGCTGCTCGGGCAGGCCGCATTTTATGCGGCGGTCGGCAATTCGTTTTGCCGGATCACGGCGGGCTTCCTGCTCGCCGCGCTCGCGGGGCTGCTGCTCGCGGCGGCGGCGGCGCGCTTCGACGCGGTCAAAACGCTGCTGTCTCCGCTCATGGGCGCCGTGAAGGCGACGCCCGTCGCGTCCTTTATCATCCTCGCGCTCATCATTGCGACGTCCGCGCGGTTGTCCACGCTCATCGCCTTTCTGATGGCGCTGCCGGTCGTCTACGGCAACACGCTCGCGGGCATTGAGGCGATCCCGCCGACGATGTTCTACCCTGCCGACGTCTTCGGCATGACGCGCGGCACGCGGCTGCGCTACATCTATTTTCCCGAGGTGTTCCCGTATTTCCGCGCCGCGTGCTCGACGGCGCTGGGGCTGTCGTGGAAGGCGGGCGTCGCGGCGGAGGTCATCGGCATCGCGGCGGGCACGGTGGGGGAAAAGCTGTACGAGGCGAAGATCTATCTCAACATTCCCGAGCTTTTTTCCTACACGCTCACGATCGTGCTGCTGAGCCTGCTGCTCGAAAAGCTGCTGTCGGCGGCGCTGCGGGCATTGTTCAACGCGGTGCTCGGCTATACGCGGGAAAACAGCCCGCTGCAGTAAAAAATCATATCAGAAACAGCCGCCCGCCGGAACCTCCGGCGGGCGGCTGTATTTATATACGCGGCCGTTGTTTTCACGCGGCGGCGTTGAAAAATTGTCCTTCGGGTCCCGCCTGTGGGATGACCGCCGGAACGAGGCCGCTGCGGTCGGACAGATAGGAGGTCGTTCCACTCACGCCCTATGCTTTCGCTGCCGCTGCCGGCGCGATGTATACGACGCCGCCCGCGATACAGGACAGAGGCGTCCTGCGCAGCGCCGCGTATTCGTCGAAGCGCATAGAATAGCGCTTTCCCCAGGAGGAGAGTTCAAGTATCGGCACGCCGCCGTCGTGGATCGCGGTGACGACCACATAGTGTCCGAAGCGGCTTTTATACTGCTGCGGCCGGCTTTGCGCGGCGGCGTCCGGAACCGATGCATATAATCGCAGCGGAGAATAAAAAACCAGGCGCGGCGGCAGCGACAGGATGACGGGGATATCCCGCGCGAGCATGATCTGCGCCGCGTCGAGAAACTTTTCGCTGTCGGCGGGACAGTACCAGCGCGCTGTCAGCGGGATGCGGGCTGCTTTGAAATAACGGCGAAGGCCGCCGGCGAGCGACAGACCGGTGGCGCCGACGGCGGGATAAATATGCACGATCTGTCTGTGCGCAGCGACAACGCGCGCCATTGCCGTTGCCCGATCGCAGTCAAAGCGCTGCGCGCGGGCGCGCTCCTCGAGCGCGCCGCTCGCCTGTAAGTAGGCGAGCGTGTCGGCTGCGGCGACCGCGCCGCAGCCGTCGGCGCGCAGCGTCCGCGCAAGCGGCGGGCCGCTCTTGTCGAACCACATCTGGCTTGAACCGAAGCTGCCGTCGGCCGAGATATAACCCGGCTGTTTAAGCGATATCATCATCTTTTTTTGCAAAGAAGCGCCGGATGAGCAGCGGCCACAGCACCGTCGCCCACAGGATCACGACAAAATACCGCAGCGCCAAGGCGGCGGGGGAAACGCCCAGCAGCGGCTTCAGGCCGGACTTCAGCGCGAGCAGGCCGCCGATGCCGAGCAGTAGCTTGACCGCTTGCTTCCACAGAGCGTCGCAGCGGACAGAGAAATCGATATAACGGCGCTCAATATAATAACCGACCGCGAAGCCGAGCGAGGCGCCGGCGATCTTAAAGCAGTCGGCGGCGTTTTTTTCGGCGATCAGCCCGCTGTTGAAGAGCGACATGGAGAAGATGAACGCGCCCACGCAAAGCGCCGACAGGATGAGCGCCACGCCGAGAACATACGCGGGCGTGCCGCCGCAGCGCTTCTCGAGGACATAGACAAGCAGACAGACGGCGAAGGTCAGCAGAAATCCGACGCCGACGTCGGCGGGCGTGTGCACACCGAGGTACATCCTTGAAAAGGCGACGAGCGCGACCATCGCGGCGAGTGCGGCGCGCTGCCAGCCCTTTTTTGAGCGCAGCGCCAGCGCACCGTACAGCGCCGTCGCGCTGTTGGTGTGTCCGCTCGGGAAGGAGTAGCCGGTCGCGTGCGCGAGCGCGCTCTCCACGGGCTGAAAATCCGGGTCAAGCACCCACGGACGCTCGACGCGGCAGCCGATTTTGAGTGACTGAACGAGCAGCGCGGAAGAAAAGTAGCCGACGCCGATCCCGTAGGCGAGCTTTTTATCGACGCACCAGTATAAGATACAAAACACAACGACGACCACGGTCTCCTCGCCGAAATGGGTGAGCAGGGAGAACAGCCCGTTCAGGAAGGGGGTGCGGGCGGACTCCAGCGCGTACAGAAAATCCATAGTTCAGCAACCTCAGAATCAATTTTGTCTATTATAGCATGAAGCAATGCACAATAAAACAAAAGAACGCGCCGGGAGGACGCGTTCCTGCGGTTATTGCTCCTCGGGGTGGTTTGCGCGCCAGGCGAGGAAGCTCTCGAGAATGATCGCGGCGGCGGCGGCGTCGATGGTCTGCTTTCGCTTTTTCCCCCGCGTATCTGTCTCATTCATGTATTGGATCGCCGTTTTTGTGGTCGAGCGCTCGTCCCACAGGCGCACCGGCACGTCTGGCAGAATGTTCTGTACGAGCGACGCGACCTTGCGGCATTTTTCCGCGCGCGCGCCCTCGCTCCCGTTCATGTTGAGCGGCAAGCCGACGACGATCATCTTCGCCTCGTAATCCTGCGCCGCATAGACGATCTTTTCGACCGTTTTTCCAAGACTTTTTTCGGTGATGACGCCCAGCGGCGAGGCAATCGTTTCAAACCGATCGCACATAGCAAGCCCCGTGCGCGCATCGCCGTAGTCAACTGCCAATATTTTCATTGGGCCCTCTTTCTTTCCGATTGATCGGTGCTATCTCACGAAGCGGCGACCGCGTCATGAACAACGACCTGCGTATACGGGATGGATATCTTATTTTTGTCAAACATCAGCTTCAATTGGCGGTTGAGCGCGCGCTGGGCTTTAAAAATATTTTCCTCGCGCACGGACACACAAAATCTCAGCAGAATGCCGCTGCTGTCGAAGGACTGTATCCCCATGAATTTAGGGACGTCTTCAAACAGATCCGCACACGATTGCTTAAATTTGGGCAGCTCGGCGTCCAGCAGCCTTTCAAGCGCCTCCAGATCCTGTTCGTAACTGATCGAAATGTCGCTGATGGCGACGGAACCCTTTTTGGAACGATTCTGAAAGTTTCGTATATCGGAGTTGTTGACGATCTGTCGGTTTCCCCCCGCGTCCTCGATCGTGGTGGTCCGAACGCCTATGGAGACCACAGATCCCCTGAAATTGTCGAGCACCAGAATGTCCCCGATTTTATACTGCCCTTCAAAAATAATGAAGATCCCGGTGATGACGTCCTCGATAAGACTCTGCGCGCCGAAGCCGATGACCAGTGTGACGACGCCCGCTGAGGCGAGCACCGCCGTGGTGTTCACACCGAGGATGGAAAGTCCCCAGAAGAGAGAGACCAGGATGGCCGCATATTTCGCGATACTGGCAAACATAGAGCCGATGGTCTTCATGCGGCCGTTGATGCCCGAAGCCAGCAGGATCAGGGCCGTCAGCACCGAATAAGCGAGCCATACGAGCGCTAAACTGGCGAACAGCCTGGATGCGGTCCCCTGCATATGCAGGACGATGCCGAAAACGACGTAGATCAGACCGGAGATGCACGCGCCGCCGATCAGAAAAGCCAACCTCTTTTTGTTCATACAGACACTCCTCCCTGCTTTTGCAAGACCGATTTTATAGTTATTCCCATTTCGCATAAAGAACGATGGGCACGGGTGTTGCCCAGTCGATAACCGCTTTTCCCGAGACCTCCGTGGCGGCATAAAATTCGGCGTCGCGCAATACGTGCACCGCTTCGCCGGAGCAATCCGCGGACCGATACCATCCGGCAAAGGAGAAGCCGGCCCTTACGGGCGCGTCGAACATCACGTCGACAAAATAGATCGACTCGGAGGCCATGGGCCCGAAAATAACGTGGCGGCTTTCGGAAGGCGTTCCTCCGTTTGCATCCAGCAGAAGCTCCGAGCCGCTGCTCTCCTGAACCTGCGTCCAGGCGCAGTAGACGTCGACGGCGATATTTCCGTCCGCGTCCGGGTCGAGCTGCATGACGTCGTAGGGAGTGATCTGCCCCTCAACAGGGTAGCAGACGACCGTCCCGTCCGTTTTTTCTCCGTACAGCATCCAAGCGGCAAAAGTGAAGCCGTCCGCTTCGACCGGCTGCGGGATCTCACAGCCGGTAAATGCGGGAAGGCTGAAGGTCTCTGCTTTATCGATAAGCTCGTCCCAGTTTTCGTCGAACGTCCCGTTGTGAAATGTGATGGCGACGGTGCCTGAGGCGGGAAGGACGACTGTCTCGCCGGCCGCCGGCTGGGTGTGCTGCGGACCGGCTTCGACCGATGCGGCACAGACGCCGACAATGACCGCGACAGCCGCGGCGGCCAAGAGCGCGCCCGCGCGGAACGTTTTCTTTTTCCGGCGGTCGTCGGCCGGTATTGAGCAATCCGCACCTGTGGAAAACTCATTTCCCGGGCACGCGTGTTCTTCTGTCGACGCATCCTGTATGTACACGCGGATCCCTCCAAAAAGCTTTATGCACAAATCCGAAATTCTGCAAAGCGATATAAATATAGCACAAAAATTATGGGATCACAAGGGGACAGGGTATTCTGCCACCGGCGCCGCTTCTGCCGCGTGTCTGCTTCTCATACCCCGAAAAATGCAGACGGCCCGCTGATTTCTCAGCGGGCCGTAAGCGCAGGATACCGCCGTGTGATCCCGTGAGGTCTGCAAACCCTTTTCCGCGGACCGATCTCACGCGGCTTGCGCCGCATCCTGCCTTTTTTCCCTGGCTTTCTGTTGGGCGGATCGCCGCCCGGACGGCGCTATTTGAGGTTTTCTCTCGCCTCGGGGTTGTTCTTCAGTATTGCGGCCACCGTTTTGCAGGTTTCGAGCTCCGGACAGCTTCCGCAGGAGTCGATACCCTTTCGCAGCGCGCACTGCCTTATCTCACACATACTCTCGCAGAAGGGGGTCTTCACGCCGTCCGCGCGGCAGCCCATGCAGTTGATCATTTCCGCCGTTATGGGGGCGTTGTTCATCTCCGCCCAGAGCCGCGCGGTCTTTTCCCGCAGCGCGTCGTCGTTATGTAGTGTGGCAAGGTACACATCGCACCTTTCGCAGTCAAAGCCTCAGTATGCGATCCTTTTGTCCATGCTGTATCTCTCCTTTTCAAAAATTTGTCGGCGTCCCGGAGAAGGCGCACCTGTCCGGGACGGAAGAGCTGTGCGGGCCTATATAGTCTTCATTCAGTCGATGGGCTTCATCGTTGGGATTTTAGCAGCGTCACATTCAATACTATACAACATCATACGATACCCTACCTTTTGAATCAGCCCATCGGCGACGGTTTAACGATACTCTTTGGTGTTCTACCTTTGGCCTGTTGGCCGTGGAGTAAATCGTGGCGTAAGTGGTGTAAGCCTCAAATGTGAGGCACCAGAAATTACGCGAAAGTATTGTACCATATTTATCTCGGTTCCGCAACGGATTCCTTTATTTTTGATCGCCAGTCCGAGAAATTCTTATGTATAACAGCAAGATCATCGTCCTCGTCAGATGAAATATATATGTGCGCTTTCTGGAAAGCTTTCTTTATCTCACGGGCGTATGCCGTCTCTTTCATATCCTTATTGTGAGGGATTCGGATCAGTTTGATGTGTCTCTTGCTGCATATGTAATCTTTAACAGCTCCAGCTCTTGTTGCACCGGAAGACTCTATTGCAAGCCCTAATTCCGGGATATATGCTTCGAGCGGAATGCCAATCTCTGCGTCAGAATTGATTATAGGCTTCATGCCTTGGCGACCGGCATAAAGGATGATGAGAAGTTGAGGTACAAGTTCATGGAACTCTTTCTCACAAACCGAGCATCCTAAACCGTCTATTGCCCTGTCGCGGATGCGCGCCTTCCATTGATGCCCGTAAGCACATTTCCACCAGACGCTGCGCAGTGAATTTCTCGAAATGCTTTCAGGCATGATTCCTTTGTTTTTCTCCGTGTCCCATTCGCACATAAGCGCCGGGTCCGTCGTTGCAAGGTCGTTATATCCCGGCAACACCGCTCGATCCGCACATACAGGACAGGCCGCTCCTCTAACTCGTGACTTGACCTGCGACTTCCATTCAAAACCGCAGGTCTTACAATGCCACCAAACATTTTCCTGAGCTTTCTCATTGATTGCATCCGGCGTAATCGGTAAATTTCGGTCTGACCATTCCTCTGCAAGATGCGGCTGTTTTGTCGCAAAGTCGTTAAAGCCTTTCAGCAGCAGAATACCACTGCAATAAGGGCATTTGCTCCCATAGGAGCGCGTTGATATAAGGGTGTTCCATTCGTGCCCATGGCTGCACTTCCACCAAACCTTTCGGTTCGCAAACGCTGTGACCATTGAGGGCAACAAAGGCAGATTGCGATCCGACCATTCCGCGGCGATATCCGGAAAAAGCGTCTCCAGATCGTTGAAACCGGAAAGCACGAGATTGTGAGAGCAATAGGGGCATCCGGTTCCATGAACTCGGCTTTTCACCGCTGCCGTCCATTCATGACCGCAGGAACCAACCCAAATCACTTTCTTGTGAGAACCAACGCTTACCATTGTCGGCTTCAGTTCTCCGTTCTTGGGAGACCATTCCGCCGCTATTTGCGGGTACAGTGTTGATATGTCATTGATTCCTTCCACAACTCTCGCGCCTGAACAGATGGGGCAGTTTTCACCGGATGAACGGCTCTTAGGACTTGCCTGCCATTCGTGACCGCAGTGTCCTTTCCACCACACCGGCTTATTCGACCCGTATGATATGTTGTCTGGTGTCAATGAACCGTTTCGTGTTGACCATTCTGATACCAACTCCGGCTTTTTGCTGCTAAGACTATTATCCATACTGAAGCCTCCCTCATCTGCTTTGCTCCAGTATAGTTATATATGTACGAAAAGAGAAATGTGCAAAAAGCCCTGCAACCGGATCATAGGATTGCAGGGCTTATCGTATTCTGTTACACATGAGCGCTGATTGCTGACCCCGAATTAGCCTTCATGTATGTTGCATATGTCTCCAGCTCTTTCTGCGAGATTTCGTATGTCGCGTCTACATAGACATCCATTGTGGTACTGATGTTCGCGTGTCCAAGAACACTTTGAATCACTTTGATGTTTACTCCCGACTCGCAAAGACGAGTTGCGAATGTGTGTCTCAAATTGTGGCAGCTGAAGTTTGGTAAAAGAACCGGATCGCTGTCCGGATCGACTTTCTCAAGGATTTCATCATTGCAGTCACGCATGATCCGCTTCAGGGCTTTATTAAGCGTCCCCTGGTGCTGCATCATTCCATCTCTGTTTACGAAGATGAAGTCATCAAAGCCGTCAACCCGTCCAACGCTTTTTATCGCAGCTTCTTCCTGATACTTACGCTCCATAAGGAAAGCCTGGCACACCTCATCATTTACCGGAATCTCTCTTTCTCCCGCTTCGGTCTTTGTAGTGTTGATACTGAAATAACATCCCTTTTCATCGCGGTGATTATAATAAACGAGCGTATGGTTTACGCTGACGATTTTTCTTTTCAAATCAACATCTTGCCAGCGTAAGCCGGTGATCTCACCGACGCGCATCCCCGTATTCGCCATAATGTAAAACACGGGATACCAGTGCTCATACTTTGGATGTGAACGAAGATAATTCAGGAACAGATTCTGCTGTTCAACTGTGAGCGCCTTGCGCTTCTCAGAATCGAACTGGTGGGAAAGCTTCAGCTCCTTGAGCACCTTGTCCGTTGGGTTTTTCCGAATGTAGTCGTCATCCACAGCCACCTGAAACACCTGATGAAGCACATTGTGGACATTATCAATCGTGGCAATTTTGAGCACTTTATCATCCGCCAGTTGATTGTAGAAGCGCTTAACATCCGATCTTTTCACACGGACGGCCCGGCTTCTTCCGAAGGTCGGCTGGACGAACATCTCATACATATAAATATAGTTTTTGAATGTGCTGTCCTTGATCCCACGCTTGAGTTCACGCCACAACTGGAACAAGTCGTTGACGGTAAGTGCCTTTACATCCGTTTTAATACCATCGTGCTTGTCAACAACGATCTGTTCTTCCTGCTCACGCAGCAGTTCCAGCGATGATGCGTACACCGAATGCCGGATACCATCCTGAGTTGTCCAGCGATACACATACGAGCCGTTTTTTCGTTGGCTTTCTCCGGTACGAAGCCGCACGCGATGGTTGTCCAGTCTCACTGAG
>JAYFQJ010000022.1:0-18813 GCA_034927165.1 Oscillospiraceae bacterium | reverse complement strand
GGCCCTGCCGCGATTACATGATCGCGCTGCTGCCGCTGATGATCATGTCCATCTATCTGTACGGGCGCCGCCCGCTGATCATGTTCGCCAGAACGCTGGCGCTGACGTTTCTGTGCGATCTGCTGGTCGCGGGTCTGCGCGGAAGGCGGTACGACGCAAGCGATATTTCAAGCTATGTGTTCGCGTTCATCTATGTGCTCATGCTGCCCGCGTCGGTGCAGTATACGGTCGTGCTCGCGGGCGTCGCATTCACGGTGCTCATCGGCAAGCACGCCTTCGGCGGCTATGAGCATTACCCGTTCCATCCGTCCGCCTTCGGCTTCGCCTTCGCCGCCGTCAGCTTTCCGGAGCAGGTGTTCCGTTATCCAAAGCCCTTTTCCGACATCGGTCTCGGCTGGGAGAGCGGCGCGACGCTCTATTCCGGCGTGGCAAACTCGCTGAAATACGGCGGCGTCCCGAACATCGACACCTCGGATCTGTTCATCGGCAATTATGAAGGCCCCATGGGCACGACGTTCTGCCTCATCATCCTCGCGTGCATGGTTCTGTTTATCGCACACCGCACCATCAGCGCGCAGATCACGCTGTCCTATCTCGTCACCTGCGCCGCCTGGTCCGCCCTGTTTCCCCGCATCCAGACCGGTCCCCTCACGTCGGTCCTGTACGAGCTTTTCTCCGGCGCGGTGATCTTCTGCGCCGTTTTCATGGTGCCCGAGCCCTCCACGTCGCCGCGGACGAATTCCGCGAAGCTGCTGTACGGCTTCACGCTCGCCGTCACGACGATGATCTTTCGCGCCTACGGCGTATTTGAGATGGGCGTATGCTTTTCGCTGCTGCTCATAAGCCCGCTGTCCCCCGCGTTTGACCGTCTGGTCGCCGCCGTGCAGCGAAAGCGCCGACACGCCAGAAAAGGAGGCGCGCAATGAAGCCCAACCGCCAGTCAAAGGTCGGGCTGCCGCTCAATGCGGCGCTCAAGCACGATCTTGTCTTTTTTAACAATCCCATCCTGATCCAGGGTCTCGCTCTGACGCCCGCCATCGCGGCGACGACGACGCTCAAAAACGCTCTGATCCTGTCTGTCGCGCTGCTCGTCCTCGTCGCGCCCACACGCGTGCTCGCCGAAACGCTGCTGCGCTTCGCAAAGCTGCCGCGGATGCGGGCCGTCGTTTATGCTCTGATCGCCGCCGTGATATATATTCCCGCGTACCGGCTCGTACAGATAGCCTTCGGCTATGACGCGGCCGGCCCCGGCATCTATCTGCCGATGCTCGCGATCGACGGTCTCGTGATCTCCCGATTCGAAATTCCCGCGCGGGAAACGCCGCTGCTGGCGCTCAAAAACGGCTTGCTGACGACATTCGGCGCGTCGCTCGTGCTCATTCTGCTGGGCGCCGCGCGGGAACTGCTCGCTGTCGGAACGCTCTGCGGCGTCCAGATTTTGGCGGGTGCCGCGCCGCTGCCCGTCGCGGGGACCATCGCGGGCGGCTTCATCGCGGCGGCGCTGTTTGCGGCGCTGTTCCAGTGGTTTGCCGGCATCTATAAACGGGAGCATTTCATTATGGAGGCGGAAGCGCATGATTAACATCGTTTTGCAGGCTGTCGCATCCTTTTTTTCTCTCGCGCTCATTGCCGTCACCATCCAGAACACCGTCTTCGCGCGGGCGCTGGGCGTCAGTCGGCTGATATCGCTCGTGGACGATACGACCGACACCCTCATCTTCGGCGTCCTCAATATGCTCGTTACGGTGCTCGCGGGCGTGCTCAATTACTTTGTCTATACGCTTTTCCTCGCGGACAGTCCGTATATGGCCTATCTGCGGCCGTTGAGCATCGTCGCTTGTATGGCTGTGAGCTTTATCCTCATTTACATCCTCGCGGTCAAATTTGCGCCCTACGCGCACATAGAAAAGGCGGTCGGCGCGCTGCCGCTCGCGACCTTCAACTGTACGGTGCTCGGCACTCTGGTGCTCACGACCAGCCGGCAGCTTTCGCTGCTCGGCACCGTCGGCTTCTCCATCGGCACGAGCATCGGCTTTGTGCTCGCGGTGTTTCTCGTCACCGAGGGGCAGCGCAAGCTGCAGAACGACGAGATGCCCGCCGCCTTTCGGGGGCTGCCCGCGACGCTCTTGTATCTCGCGGGACTGTCTCTGGCCGTCTACTGCCTGACCGGTTATTCCTTCTCCTTCTGACGCGCAAGAAAGGATCTCCATGAAAAAAAGGACACTCTCCAATCTTCTTCTGCTCGGCGGCGCCGTCATCTGGGGCGCCGCCTTTGTCGCTCAGAGCATCGGCGCCGACCACATCGGGCCGTTTGCCTTCGGCGGCATCCGCTTTTTTCTCGGCGCGCTCGTGGTGCTGCCGGTGCTGCTGCTGCGCGACCGCAAAAAGCCGCGCGGATGGGACGCGGCGCCCGCCCGCGATTACATAAAATCGGGCCTCATCTGCGGCTGTGTGCTGTTTGCCGCCGCGACGTTTCAGCAGTACGGCATCGAGCGCACGAGCGTCGGCAAGGCGGGCTTTGTGACGGCGCTGTACATCATCCTCGTGCCTCTGTTCGCCTTTATACTATACCGCCGCCGGCTGCACAAGAGCGTCATCCTCGCGGCGGTCGTCGCCGTGGCGGGCATCTATCTGCTGTGCATGAGCGGCGGCTTCTCCGTGAACGCCGGCGATCTTTATGTCTTCATCGGCTCGGTCTTCTGGGCGGTGCAGATCCTGATGATCGAGCGGTTCACGGCGAACCTCGACGGGCTGAAATTTGCGCTCGCGCAGTTTCTGGCCTGCTCCGCGGTCAGCCTGATCTTTATGCTTCTGTTCGAGCGGCCCACCCTGTCGGGCATCGCCGCGGCGGCGCCGGCGCTCATGTACTGCGGCTTTCTGTCGGTGGGCGTCGCGTTCACCATCCAGTCGGTGTTCATGAAATACACCGATCCGACCGTCGCGTCCCTCATGATGAGCACCGAATCGGTCTTCAGCGCGATCTTCGGCTTTCTGATCCTGCATGAGACGCTCACGGCCCGGCAGGTGTGCGGCTGCGCGCTCGTGTTCGCCGCCGTCATCGCCGCGCAGCTGCCGCAAAGGAGCGCGGCGAAGTAGCGCCGGAAGAAATCCCCCCTTTTTCTATTGACTATTCTTAAAACCGCGGAATATAATGACAGCAGACAATAAATTAAAAGGAGATATCAATATGGCAAGCTTAAAGGGTTCCAAAACCGAGGCCAACCTCCTGACCGCTTTTGCGGGTGAGAGTCAGGCGCGCAATAAATACGATTATTTCTCCAGCCAGGCCCGCAAGGACGGATATGTGCAGATCAGCGACATCTTCAACGAGACGGCGGGCAACGAGCGTGAGCACGCGAAGCTGTGGTTCAAGCTGCTCAACGGCATCGGTTCAACGCCAGAAAACCTGAAAGCTGCCGCCGCGGGCGAGCACTATGAATGGACCGAGATGTACGCCGAATTTGCAAAGACCGCGAAGGAAGAGGGCTTTGACGTCATTGCGAGGATGCTCGAGGGCGTCGGCGCCATCGAAAAGCACCACGAGGAGCGCTATCTCGCGCTGCTCAAAAACCTCGAGGAGGGAAAGGTCTTCAAGAAGGACGGCATCGTCGTATGGAAGTGCTCAAACTGCGGCCACATCCATATCGCCGAGAACGCGCCGGAGATCTGCCCTGTCTGCGCACATCCGCAGGCTTATTTCCAGCTGAACGCCGAGAATTATTGATCACAGGTGCGTCGGTCGTATGACCGGCGCACTTTTTTAAAATAACGCAGGGAAGGGAGATCATCATGCCGGGAACCAGAGAAAACTATTTCAGGACCAGCGACGACGCCATCCTTTATTTTGAGGACCACTGCCCCGAGAAGGGCAACCCCATCGTCCTCGTGCCGGGCTTTTGCTGCTCGACCCGCTTCTTTGACAACAACATAGAGGGGCTTTCGGCTGAGCACCGCGTTATCACCTTCGATCCGCGCGGGCAGGGCTGCTCCTCCAAGGGCCTGCAGGGCCACACCATCGCGCGCAACTGCACCGACATCAAGGAGCTGCTCGACCACTTGAACGTGGAGGGCGCGACGCTGCTCGGGTGGTCGATGGCGGGTCAGTTCATCGTGCGGTATTTCGCGATGTTCGGCGCGCACCGCATCAAGGCGTGCGGTCTCATCGATTGCCCGCTGGGCGCGGCGCACGATGAGCCGTGGAACGCACACGGTCTCAAGGGCTTCAATATGGATCTGTTCAACGAGCACCTCCACATGAGCTACACCGGATACGACGGCTATTGCGAGTTCTTCTCGCACCTCATGTACGACGGCAACGACGACAGCAAGGTGGAATGGTGCACGAAGGAGCTGCTCAAGACGCCCGCATGGATCAGCTTCGCCATCTATAGCGACATGGTTATGCAAAACGGCTATGAGCTGCTCAGGGATATCAATATCCCGATGGTCTTTTTCGGCGCGGACGGCAAGGTGACCGCCAACGGCAAGGCGCTCGCGACCAAATGGTATCCCGATGCCGCCGCGGCGTCTCCGTATAAAGAGAGCTATGCGTTCGAGCACGGCGGTCACGTCTTCTTTGACTGCTTCCCGCAGGAGTTCAACGAAAAGCTGCTCGCGTTCGTCGACGCCGTCGACAAACGCTGATCTCCTCGCACAAGCGGGCAGATCGCGCACAATGCGCGATCTGCCTTTTCTTTTTGCAAATATGAACGGCCCGGCGCTTGTTAAATACATATAAAATAGTGTAAAATAGCTTATATATAATCACCGGGAGAAAAGATGCGGCAGCTGGAAGGAAAAGTGCGCAGAGCGCTCGATATGTACGGGATGATCGACGCGGGCGACCGGGTCGGCGTCGGCGTGTCCGGCGGCAAGGATTCCCTGGCGCTGCTGTGCCTGCTCGCGGCGCTGCGGCGATATTACCAAACGCCGTACGAGCTGGTCGCTCTTTCGCTCGATCCCTGCTTCGGCGGCGCGCAGACGGACTTTGCGCCTGTGACGGCGCTGTGCGAGTCCCTCGGCGTGGAGCACATCGTCAAGCGCACCAACCTCGGCGAGGTCGTCTTTGAAACGCGCGCGGAGAGCAACCCCTGTTCCCTGTGCGCGCGTATGCGCCGCGGCGCGCTGCACGACTTGTGCGTAGCGAACGGGTGCAATAAGATCGCGCTCGGCCACCACATGGACGACGCGGTCGAGACCTTTTTCATGAACTTGTTTCACGAAGGACGCGTGGCCTCCTTTTCCCCAAAGAGCTACTTGTCGAAAAAAAATATTACGCTGATCCGTCCGCTGGTGCTCTGCACCGAAGCGGAGCTCCGCAACGCCGCCGCGCGCAGCGCGCTGCCCGTCGTCAAGAGCCGCTGCCCGAGGGACGGCTATACCGAGCGCCAGCGGATGAAGGAATTCATCGCGCAGAAGGAAACAGACTATCCCGGTTTCCTGCGGCGCACCTTCACTGCGCTCCAGAGCGCGCACATCAGCGGGTTTTGAGGCGGCCTATGGAGAACAGCAAACGTGAATTTTCCGCGGACGACGCGGCGCTGCTGGGCCGCAACGCGCTCGCGCCGGCGCCGGACGAACCGCGGACGGACGGCGCGGCGGAGGCTGCCGAAAATGCGGGCGCGGGAGAACAGGCGCAGAGCGTTTCCCCCTGCGGCGGGACGGATCAAAGCGCCTGCGATCCTTCTCCTGCGGGCGGCCGGGCGGAAGGCGCATTTGATGCAAATATCCAAAAGAAAAAGCGCGCCGTGCGCTTTCGCGCGTCCGACGCAAAAAAGAAGCAAAGCCCCCTCCTCCGTTTCTTTTTGGCGCTGTGGATTGACCGTCTGATCCCCTTTTGGGAGCGGAGCATCCTGCCCCCGTGGCGGGAAAAGGCGCTTCCCTTTATTAAAAAGATTTTTCCGCCCCGCGCGGCCGCGGCGGTCGTCCTGCTCGCGCTGTACGCCCTGCCCGTCGGCTTTCTGAGCGCGGGGGACACGGTCGTCGTCGTGCGTGAAGACGGGCGGGACGCCGGCGTCGTTTTATCGGCAGCCGCGGACGCCGTGCAGATCGCCGCCGACTGCGGCCTCTCGCTGCGGGATGAGGATATTGTGTCGCTGCACACGGCGGATGCTGTTTTCGGCGCGGTGCAAACGCTCGAGATCGTGCGCGCGTTCCCCGTCCGCGTGAGCGCGGACGGGGCCACAGCGGAGCTGTACACCGCGGGCGACACCGTCGCCGCGGTGCTCGCGCGCGCGGGTATAGAGCTCGGCGCGGACGACTTCGTGGAGCCGGCCGCCGACACGGTGCTGTCGGCGGAAAGCGACGTCGTCGTGCGGCGCGTGACGTACGACGTGCGGACTGTCGAGGAGACGGCGCCCGCGCAGACGGTGCTCAAGCCGTCCCCGCTGCTGTCCGACGGCGTCAAAAAAACGGTGACGACGCTGACGCGGGACGGCGCGGCGTGCACGACCTACCGGGACCGCTATGTGGACGGCCTTTTCGACGGCACAGAACTCCTTTATACGGCTTATACAAAATACCCGTGGAACGCGGTGACGCTCGTCGGGCAAGGCGGTATCGCCGCGTCTTCGCTCGACGGATCGAAGTACACCGACGCGCAGATCGTCGACGGCGTTCCGTCCGCCTATGAGAGCGTCAAGGCGGCGCAGCCCTGCACCGCCTACAGCTTCAAGCCGGGCGTCTGGGGCAGCAGCGGTATGTTCCTCGTGCAGGGCATGGTCGCGGTCAATCCGGAGGAGTATGCCTACGGCGATCTACTCTATATCACGAGCGCCGACGGGAGCTTTGTTTACGGCTGGGCGATCGCGGCGGATTCCGGCACGGCGATGATGAGCGGCGCGGTCGAGATCGACTGCTTTTTTGAGACCTACGGCGAGAGCGTGCTGTTCGGAAAAAAGTGGCTGGACGTCTATGTCGTCGGCCATCTGACCCAGGGCCAGCTCGAAGAATATGCGGCGCAGGCGGGCATGTTCCGCGCGCGCGTTCCGGCGGATTAAAGGAGAGATAAAGTATATGGGTGTATTTATCATCGCGGAGGCCGGCGTCAATCACAACGGCAGCATGGAGCTCGCGAAAAAGCTGATCGACGCGGCCGCCGCCGCAAAGGCGGACGCCGTTAAATTTCAGACCTTTATCCCCGAAAGGGTCATCTCGCAGAGCGCGAAAAAGGCGGATTATCAGGTCGCTTCCACCGGCGGCGGCGAAAGCCAGCTCGATATGGTGCGCAAGCTGTACATCCCCTACGAGGGCTTCGCAGAGCTCGCCGATTATTGCAGCCAAAAGGGGATCCTCTTTCTGTCCACGCCCTTCGATCTGCCGAGCCTCGACTTTTTGTGCTCGCTGCACGTTCCCTATTTGAAAATACCCTCGGGAGAGATCACCAATCTTCCGCTGCTGCTCGCGGCGGCGCGCAAGAGCATACCGGTCATCCTGTCGACAGGCATGAGCGACATCGACGAGATCCGCTTTGCGCGCGACACGCTGCTGAAAAACGGCTGCCCGCGCGTCGCGCTGCTGCACTGCAATACAGAATATCCGACGCCGTATGCCGACGCGAATCTCCGCGCGATGCTCGCCATCCGCGCGGTGTTCGGCGGCGTCGTGGGCTATTCCGACCACACGCTGGGCATCGAGGCGCCCATCGCGGCGGTCGCGCTCGGCGCCGAGATCATAGAGAAGCATTTTACGCTCGACCGCACGCTGCCCGGCCCCGATCACTCGTGCAGCCTCGAGCCGGACGCGCTCGCGTCGATGGTGACCGCCATTCGCCATATTGAGCTGGCGCTTGGCAGCGGCGAAAAGGTCCCCAGCGCATCCGAGCTGAAAAACAAAGACATCGCACGCAAAAGCATCGTCGCGGCGCGCGCCATTCGCGCGGGCGAGACGTTCGGCGAGGACAACCTCGACGTCAAGCGCCCCGGAAACGGCGTCTCGCCCACGCGCTGGTATGAGGTCATCGGCCGGACGGCGAAGCGCGATTTCGCGCCGGACGAGCTCATCGAGCTGTAACCCCCCCCCGAAAGGATCGCCATGCAGAAAAAGCGCTCATCAAAGAAAATATGGATCGCCGTCGCGCTGCTCGCCGCGCTCGCCTGTGCGGCGGAGCTTTGCTGCGTCGCGCTGCAAAACCGACTGTCCGCGGACGGTCTCGCGCTGCAGTCGGTCGGCGCGGACAGCTTCGAGAGCTGGGAGTTCGAAGCGCGAGGAGGCGGAGACTATTATGCGCTCGCCAATAATTCTTATTTTTATGCCGAGGAGCTCGGCGGGCAGCCCGTCCGCAAATTCGAGGTGCTGCTGACGCGCGACAGCGGGGACGCGAGCGCCTGCATCCTGTTTTGCACCGGCGTCGTCGACGGCATCCGGGGCGATTTTCTTGTGCCGCTCTCAAGGCAGGCCGACGGCAGCTATGTCGGCTATAAGGACTGCAGCTCCCTTGAGGCTATTAAGCTTTATCCGACCGAGAACGTCCGCACGACGATCCATTTTGAGGGCGTCATCCTCAATCCGGACGTGCAGACCGTCCGCTTCAGCGGCGCGCGGTGTCTGCTGTGGGCGTCGGTATTTGCGGCCCTCGGCTGTTTATTCCTTCTGTTTCGTTTTTACGCGCTGCACAGGGGGGAGCGTCCCTCGCTGTGGCTTTGCGTTTACGCGGCGGCGGCGGCGCTGCTGCTGACGGCGGTTTTTGCCGCGACGCGTACGTACACGTCGACCTACGGCACGGAATCGGTCCTGCTGCCGGCCGCCCTCGCGGCGTTCACTCTGCTTTACGGGGGCGTATGGTTTATCGTCGCGCGTCTGCGCACCGCGCACGCCCGCGCGGCGGCCGCCGCGCTTGTCGCCGGGCTGCTTTTCTGCTTTGCGAACGCACCGCTGCAAGCGCCGGACGAGCACAGCCACTTCCTGCGTGCTTTCGCCCTGTCGCAGGGGAGCTTCAACTATGTTTACGAATACGACTATCCCGCCGACGTCGACCGGCTGATCGACGCCTTCCCGGGGAAGTTTTACGACGACGTTCAGCAGACGGGAAAGGGCTCCGTCGCCGCGGCGATCCGCGGCTATCTCGCGGACCCGGGCGCGGCCGGGAGTGAGACCTGCCGCACGAGCGTGCAGCTGCTGCTGCCGTACGTTTTCTCGGCGCTTGGCATCGCGCTCGCGCGGCTGCTCGGCGCGAACGCCTTGCTTTGCCTGTATGCCGGGCGCGCGATGAACGCGCTCGTTTTCGCCGTATGCGTTTATTTTTCCGTGCGCATGACGGCGCGGCGGCGCGGCGCGCTGCTGCTCACGGCGCTGCTGCCGCTGACGCTGTACATGGCGGCCTCCGTCTCCTATGATTCCATGTTTTTGAGCGCCTGCGTGCTGTATTTGGGCTTTATGCTCAAGGACGCTTTTTCGCGGCGCGACCTGCTGCTGTCGGCGTTCGCGTTCGGTGTGATGATCATGATAAAACCGATCTATCTTCCGCTCGCGCTGCTGTATTTCGGCATTCCGAAGGATCAGCTGCGCGTGCGGCTGCCGCGCGCGGGCGTTCTGCTCGCACTGCTCGCCGCGGGCGGCGTTTTCTATGGTCTCGCTATGGGCTATGCCGATCTTTTCAATGTGGGCATCCCGCCCTCCGGTGTGCCGGACGGCGTGGACATCGCCGCGCAGGTCCGTTATGTGCTGAAGAATCCCATACGCTATGCACTGGTGCTGCTCGTCGACGGCTGGCAGAACAGCTTTTACCTGACAGGCTTCGGCACCTTCGGCTGGCTCGACGTGACGGCGCCGCTGACGACGCTGCTGTCGCCGGCACTGCTTGTTGCCGTCGCCGCGCTGTATGCAGACGAGCCTTCGGCGGTGCGGCGGGAGCCCCTGCTGCACGCCGTCACGCTCCTGCTCGGCTACGGCGTGATCGTCACGGGGTTCTACGCGACCTGGTCGACGCTCGGCTCTACCTCCATTCTCGGCGTGCAGTCGCGGTATTTCATCCCCTTCCTGCCGCTGCTCGCCGCGCTGCTGTCCCGTGCGTTCGGCGGCGCGCTGCGGTATGAGCGCGGGGCGGCGCGACGCGACGCTGTGTGCACGGCGCTTTGCGGGGGCGCTGCCGTTCTGTCGGCCGCCGAGCTGTTCACCATGTATTTTCTCATGTAGCGAAAGGGTCTGCTGAAATGGATTTTTTTATCTCTCTTGCCGCCGTGCTCTCGATCAGCCTGTTTCTCACGGGCCGCTTTAAGTGGAACGCGAGCACGGCGCCCTTTTTTACGCTCGCGACGGTCATTCTGTTCTTGTGCGACTGCGGCCTGTTCGGGCTGCTGCGGCCGGCCGTGTATGTCGTCTACGCCTTCGCGCTGTATTGCCTGCTGGACACGCTTGTCCTGCGCCGCGCCGCGCTGGCGGAAACGCTGCGCGCCTTTTTTCAGCCGGGCCCTGTCTTTTTCATCGGCGCGAGTATTTTCTTTTATTTTGCGCTGCGCGCGAAACAGCCCGTTTTCACCTACTGGGACGAGTTCTCCTTCTGGGGGATCGCCGCCAAGACGATTTTTGAGAACAACACGCTGTACACACTGTGCGAGAGCTCGATGATCAACGTCTCCTATCCGCCGGGGCTGCCCGTCGCCGGCTACTTCTTCCAGTTTTTGAGCGGAAGCTTTTGTGAGTGGAAGCATTACCTCGCCTACGATGTGCTGCACATGGCGGCGATGACGCTGCTGTTTTCCCGCATCCGCTGGAAAAATATCATTGCGGCCCTTGTCACCGCTTTTTTCTCGCTCGCGAGCATCTATCTGTTCTATATCTCGTCAGAAGGGATGGTCTTTTATTGCACCTCTTATTCCGACTGGATCGTCGGCATTCTGTTCGCAGCGGTGCTGCTGTGTTGGTTCAGCGACGAGAGCCGCGGCTTTCCGCGCTATCTGACGACGATGGCTGCGGTCATGCTGCTGCCCTATATCAAGGATATCGGTCTTGCGCTCGGCCTCATCGCGGCGGTGATCGTCTCCTTCGATATGCTCGTATCGCAAAACTATCCGAGCGAAGGGTTCCTGCGCTGTGAGAAAAAGCCCGTGCGTGTCGTCTATGCTCTGCTGCTGTTTGCGGCGCTTGCCATCAGCTATTTTTCATGGACGACCCACTTTGATCTCACGCAGAACATCTCGCGCATTGAGATTCCCTACCAGTATTCCTTCGTCGAGATCATCACCGGCAAGGACCCGTACTTCATAAACATTATGAAGCGTATGCTCGATGCGCTCGATTATATGCAGCTCGTTTCCTTCGGCCCCATGAAGGATATGATCATCGTGTTTTTCGCGATTCCCATCGTCGGCGGGCTGCTCACATGGGATCGCAAAAAGTTTTTCCGCCTTTGCGCCTTGTCGATCGAGCTGCTGTGCGCCTTTGCGCTGTATTATGTTTTTCAAGCCTATCTCTATACGGCGATCTTTCACCACTATGACACCTATGAGCTGACGTCCTATAACCGTTATATCAGCAGCTATGCGATCGGCTGGATGTATGCCGCCTTCGGCGTGCTGCTCATGGAGCTCGCGAGCCCCCGCTTCAAAAAGCTGTCTCTCGCGCCCGGCGTCGCGCTGTGCTCCCTGCTGTTGGCGTCGCATTTCTATTTTACAAGCGTACACCCGGATCAATACGTCTTCACAAGTCCCAAGATCGACATCTCCTCGGGCGGCGTTCGGCAGCTTTTAAAGGACAACGCGGCGGACTTTATCCGCTATATGTCGCCGCAGGACCGCATTTATTTTGTCTGTCAGGAATCCAACGGCGGCGAGTGGTTCGTCTTCAATTACGAATTTCAGCCCGCCTATACTGTGAAAACCTATGGATCGGGATACTTTGTGCCCACAGACACGGCCGACGCGGATATGCCGGATTACGGTATGCGCGCAGACAGGGCGGGTTTTTCTCAGTATCTGATCGACGAGGGCGTGGATTATATCTATGTGCTGAAGATCGACGACTATTTTGAACAGGAATTCGGCGGGATGTTCAGCGATGCGCTGCGCATGTATCACGACGGCGCGGTGCATATGTACCGCGTTGTCAACACGCAGGGCAGCCTCAGCTTTATTCCCGCCACAAAGGGCGCTGCGATCCCCATGCTCAATGAACAATATGGAACAGCAAATGAGGACTGAAAAAATGAGCAGACCGGACCCAAACAAAAGAATTCTGATCGTCGGCGACGTCTGCCCGGACACGATCCTGCCCTACGGCGCTATGAAACGCCGTCTCGCGGACATCGTCGCGGGCAGGTCCGTGCCCGACGCCGTGCCCGCGCCGGAATACAAGCAGGGCGGCAGCTGCGGCAACACGGCGGCCGTGCTGGGCAAGCTCGGCGCGCGCCCGTGCTTCATCTGCTGTCTCGGCAAGGACTATCTGAGCGATTTTCTGCGCGGCGAGCTCGTCGCGAACGGCGTCGATATGGCGCTGTCCCGCCCGCACGACCTCGTCATCCCCATCATCTATGCGATCCTGGACGAGACGGGAGAAAAGACCATCTTTCTCTCGGTGCCCCCGGGCGGGCGGTACAATTCGCTGTGCGCGGACGACCTGCCCGCAGACGTTTCACCGTTCGGCTGGGTGCACACCACGGGTATGTCGCTGCAGGAATACGAAACGGAAGCGCCCGCGATCACCGATTTTATAGAGCGCTGTCACACGGCGGGCGTCTTCGTTTCCTTCGATCTCAATATGCGCGTCGAATCCTTTGGCATGGGCGAAAAGCGGCGCGGCTTCTATGAGCGCATCCTGCGCTGCGCCGACGTCATCTTCGGCTCGAGCATCGACGAGTTCGCGCCCGTCACCGGTATAAACGATCTGCACGGCGCGGCGCGCGCGCTGTCGACGTCGGAGAACATCGTCGTCGCGCGGGACGCGGACAAGCCGATCCTGCTGATCGACCGCGGCGCCGAAACGGTGCAGCCGGTTCTGCGGCTCGACAGCATCGTCAACAAGGTCGGCGCGGGGGACGCCTTCAGCGCCGCTTTTATCGAGGCGTACCGGCGCGGTCAAAGCGCCGCCGAAGCGGTGCGCAGCGGGATCGCCTACGCGAGTTACCTCATCACGCACACCGGCGCGCATTGCATCCCGGACGCAGCGACCCTCGCGTCGCTGCTCTCTCGTCTGGAGCAGCCGCAATGAACGACCCGGACGCGCTGCTGCGCGCAGTCATCGAGCAGGCCCGCGCCATCGGCATTCCCGTCGCAAAGAGCATCCGCCCGGGCGTCGTTATCAATACGCGCGCGAAAAAGCGCTTTGGCTGCTGCATCCGCAGAGGCTTCGTCTATACCATCGAGCTGTCCGACACGCTGCTCGACGCCGACGAGCGGCTGTGCCGCCAGACGCTGGCGCACGAGGTCCTGCACACCTGCTGGGGCTGCCGCGACCACGGCGCGCGCTGGAAGGCCTATGCGGACAGGATGAACAGCGCCTACGGCTATGGCATCCGGCGGACGCAGGATCCCGCGCTGCTCGGCATCGCCGTGAAGCCCGGCACCGTCAATCACCTCGTGGTCTGTGAGCGCTGCGGCCGGCGCTTTGAGCGCACCCGCCGCTCCAGGCTCACAGAGCACCCGGAGCGCTATCGGTGCGGCTGCGGGGGAAGGCTAAAGCTGTTGTATTAGCGATCATTTATACATATTGTAAATATGAGCCCCTTGGGGGGCGCAAAAAAAGAGCCTTTCGGCTCTTTTTTTATAGTCTGCTTTCGCAGCGAGTTCTCCGCCGCAGAGGGCACAAAAGAGCCCTCTGTGCGGGTGGGCTTCACCAAAACGTTCCTCGTGTTCGGAGCACCGCGCCCCTTCACTTATTTAGCTCAGTTTGTTCGTCCTTGCCGGGCGCGCCTTTCGGCGCGGCAGGCGAGGTTATGCTTCCTCTATAAAATATTCTTCTTCTTGAACCACCAGATACTGACCACCGTCACAAGAAGACTGGAGAGGATGACGACGGGATAGCCGTACTCCCACTCGAGCTCCGGCATATTTGAAAAATTCATGCCGTACCAGCCGGCGATGAGCGTCAGCGGCATGAAGATGGTGGCCACGACGGTGAGCACCTTCATGGTGTTGTTCTGCATGAGATCGATGTGTGCCTGATACACGTCGCGGATCTGCGCGCAGTATTCCCGCAGCGTCTGGCAATAGCTCTCCCGGCGCGCCGCGCGGTCGGCGAGCAGATTGAACTGACGCTGCACAGCGCTGTCAAACAGCTCGTTTTCATCCTCCTCGAACTCCTGCGCAAGGCCGTGCAGCTGGGAATAGCACCGCGCGCGCCGCAGCAGCTCCTTGCGGATATCGAGCATCGAGCGGTCGATGCTTTCCTGCTGCCGCTCAAGCACCGCCTCCTCCAACGCGCCGAGGCGGTCCTCCATCTTCTCGAGATACTCCATATCGTCGTCGATGAGCTCGTTGAGCACGGAGAACAGCGCTATACCGGTCGAGGGCGTCTTCCACTGGCGCGTCTCGGCGAGCTTGTCGAGCGCCCGCTCGATAAACGCGTCGTCCGTTATAAAATAAAGACGCTCGCAGGTAATATAAAACGCGGACTTATGCAGCAAAGCGTCCTTTTTCCCGATGAGCGCCAGCGTGCCGCTCATGTAGCCAGGATAGGGGTCGACCTTCGTATAGTGCTGCTTTGAAAGCGGCTGCAGCGGATTGAACTGCTCCGCGTCGGGGTGCTGCGCCCAGTCCTTCTGTGCGCACAGCTCGATATACGGCTGTGCGCCGGACGGGCGCGTGTCGCCGCCGGTGAGGCGGTCGCCGATCTGATAGTATTTCAGTTGAATCCCCCCTGTCCGCATTATTATAGCATACGTGCCGGCTGCTTATAAACATGTTTTTCCGCAAAAAAGGAAGGTCTCCGTTTAGAGGAGACCTTCCTTCAGAGAACAGTGTTTACGCCTTGGCTGTCTTGGCCTTGTCTTCGTCGTCGTCCTTGTTGCTCTTCCTGCTGAGGAACGCAACAACGATCTGAACGATCGCGATCACGGCCATGAGCAGCGTCCACTTATCCGTGAAGACCATCGGGTTCTTCATGTTTTCCGTGAGGATGAAGGTGATGATCGCGCCGAGCGTCGGGATGAGGCTGCCGAGTCTCCAGAAGCCCTTGCGCTTGGTATCGTCGTCCTCCTCGTCCTTCTTGGCCTTCGCCTGCGTCTTCTTCTCGTCCTCCTCGTCCTTGTCCTTCCTGCCGAAGTAGCCGACAAGCAGGATCACGGAGATGAGTGCGGTGAGGATCGTGAGAATAAGGTTGAGCAGCGCCCACGCGGAGCCGGCGGCCTGCGGGGTCTGCGGTTCAACGATCTCGACCGTCTGCGCGGTATAGGCCGCGCGGTAGGTCACGTCGCCGCGGACCGTGTCGCCCGCGCCGAGGGAAACACCCTTGTAGTATTCCCAGCCGGTGAAATCGAAGCCGTCGCGCGTCGGGTCTGTCGGATAGGCTGCCACGTCGCCGAGGTTGTACGTCGTTTCGCTGATGAGCGTTCCGTCGTGGTCCTCAAAGCGCACGGTGTAGGCCGATGCCTGCGTCGGGGCGTAGGTCGCGCGATAGACCGCGTTGCCGCGGCACGCGCCGTTCACCGCAAGCTCGATGCCGCTCTCAAACGCCCACCCGGTGAAGATATACCCCTCGCGGGAAGGTCCGCCCGGAACCGCGACAACACTTCCGAGACCGAGGTAGCTGTTGTCGTATACCGCAGTGCCGTTCCAGTCGAGGTACTGCACGCGGTAGAAGGTGAAGGAGATCCGGAAGGTGCCCGGGACGTAAGTCACGGTGTAGTTGGCGATCTCCGCCGCGCCGTCGGCGATGATGGGATAGCTGCCGAGGTTCTCTCCGACCGTACGGGTCAGCGTGATGCCGAGCGCCGTGCGGATGGCCGTCTCATCGTCTCTGCCGGCGATGCCGGTGACCGTGCTCGTCAATTCGGGATCCCCGTCGCCGAGCTGCTTGCCGGAATCATCCGCTCTGACGACGAGCGCAGCCTTCGTGATCGTCAATTCCCCTGACTCATAGGTCACGGTGTAGTTGCCCTGCGCCGCAGCGCCGCTCGGGGTGATGGCATAGGGGCTGCCCGCGACGTCCTCTCCCGCCGCGCGGGTAACGTCGTAGGTCAGCGTGTCGCTGCCCACAAGGCCCGTCGCCGTCGCTGTGAACGTCGGATCATCCGCGCCGTAGATCTTTGTCTTGTCGTCCGCCTTGACGACGACCGCCTTCGCGTTGATCGTCAGCGTGCCGGTCGCGTACGTCACGGTGTAGTTGCCCTGTGTTGCGTCGCCGCTCGGGATGATGGTGTAATCACCCACGTTCTCGCCGGACTTGCGGTTCAGCGCATAGCTGATGAGCGTTTTGCTCTCGTTGTTTACGAGGCCCGTCACTGTGGCTGTAAGCGTCGGATCGGCGTCGCCGTAGGTCTTCGTCTTGTCCTCCGCCGTGACAGTGACCTCCACCGGATCGATCTTGACATAGCCGTCTGTCACGGTGCCGATCGTCACGGTGTAGTTGCTGCTCGTCACGTCGAAGCTGTCCTTCGTCAGACCCATGGGCGTCTTGCCGGCGACCATGCGCTTCGCTTCGGCGCTCGCATTGTTTTTCAGCGCAATCGAGATATCCGAGCCTGTCGGCGCAGTCGTCGTGAAGCCGCTCGCCGTGTGTTCCGCGCCGTCGTAATCATGCGTTGCGTTGTCGCCGGTGATGTCGATCGTGATCGCCTTCGGCGTGATCGTCAGCTTGCCCGGGGTCTCCGTGACCGCGTAGTTATCGGTCACGACATTGTCGCTCGCGTTCTTGATGACGACCGTTCCGCTGAACGCGCCGGCGTACTCGCCGACGTTCGTGCCCTTCGCGCTGTAGGTCAGCCTCTCATAGGTGTGACCCGCCAGCAGGCCGCTCGCCGTGATGCCGGTGAGCTCCTGCTCGCTGCCCGTGTAGGTCTTCGTATCCGTCTTGCCCGTGAAGGTCACCGGCCGCTGGGTGATCGTCAGCTTGTAGCTGTCGGTCGCCGTCGTATAGTTGGGATTCGTCGCCCGCACCTGCACGGTGCAGTTGTCCGCCACATCCGTGATGGAGGGCGCCGTTGTCGTCCATGTCGTACCGCCGTCGATGCTGTATTCAATCGTCGTTCCGGTGGATACGTTCGTCGTCGCCGTCGTGCTCAGCGGCGTGCCGTTGTAGACCTTCTCGCCGTCGACGCCCGTCACTGTCAGCGTGCCCGCCTTTGTGATCGTCAGCGCGCCGTCCACGTATATCACTGCGTAGTTGCCCTGCGCCGCAGCGCCGGTCGGCGTGATGGCATAGGGGCTGCCCGCAACGGTCTCACCCGGTTCCCGAACCAGCGAATCCACTTTGATGAGCGATTCCGCTTCGCCGATCACAAGTCCGGTCATCGTCACTGTGAACGTCGGGTCGGAGTCGCCGTAGGTCTTTGTCTTGTCGTCCGCCGTCACTGTCACCGTCTTTGCGGTGATCTTCAGCGTGCCGTCGGCCTGTGTCAGGGCATAGGCGCCGGAGACGTCCTGCGTGCCGTTCATAATGGTGCAGGAGGCGATCTTGTTATCGACCGTGCCGTCCGCCACATCCTTGACGCTGCCGGTCACCACGACCGTCAGTACGTCGCCGTTGGCAAAGGTGTATTTCCCGTCCGCGCCGACCGCGATCCCTGCGCCGCCGCCGATGGAGAGCGTGTAGCTGTCCTTCGTGTGCGTGTCGCCGTCGTACGTCCAGCTCCCGCTGTCCGCCGTGATGCTCAGCGCCACCGCCGTGTCGTACGTCATCGTCAGCGCGCCGTCCTTTGTCGTGACGGTGTAGTTGCCCGCTTTGCCTGTGGTGAAGCTGTAGCTCGTCAGTACATTGGTCACGGGGCTCTCGCTCGGGTAGGTTATGCTGCCCGTGACGACCGCCGTGATCGCGTCGCTCCCGACGAGACCCACGACGTCGTATCCGGCGTTGCTGTGCGCTGCGCCGTCATACTTGAACGCCTCGCTCTTCGCCGTCACTGTCACCGTCTTTGCGGTGATCGTCAGCGTACCAGTCTTGTACGTCACGGTGTAGTTACCCTGCGCCGCAGCGCCGGTCGGCGTGATGGCGTATTCGCCCACGTCCTCGCCGGTCTTACGGCTCAGCGCATAGCTGATGAGCGATTCGCTCTCGTTGTTGACAAGGCCGGCCACCTTCGCCTTGAACGTCGGGTCGATGTCACCGTAGGTTTTTGTCTTGTTATCCGCCGTGACGGTGACCGCCGCCGGCGTGACTGTCAATGTGTAGTTGCTTGTCGCCGTCGTGTAGTTGGGATTCGTCGCCCGCACCTGCACGGTGCAGCTGTCCGCCACATCCGTGATGGAGGGCGCCGTTGTCGTCCATGTCGTACCGCCGTCGATGCTGTATTCAATCGTCGTTCCGGTGGATACGTTCGTCGTCGCCGTCGTGCTCAGCGGCATGCCGTCGTAGACCTTCTCGCCGTCGACGCCCGTCACTGTCAGCGTGCCCGCCTTTGTGATCGTCAGCGTGCCCGGGGTCTGCGTGACCGCGTAGTTCTGCGTCACGTCGATCGTGCCGTCCATGATCTTGACCGTGCCCGTGAATGCGCCGTCGTAGGTCCCGACGTTCGTGCCCTTCGCGCTGTAGGTCAGACCCTCATAGGTGTGACCCGTCAGCAGGCCGCTCGCCGTGATGCCGGTGAGCTCCTGCTCGCTGCCCGTGTAGGGCTTCGACGCGCTCTCGCCCGTGAAGGTCACAGCGATCGAAGCCTTTGTGATCGTCAACTTGCCCGGGGTCTGCGTGACCGCGTAGTTCTGCGTCACGTCGATCGTGCCGTCCATGATC
>JAYFQJ010000021.1:0-19665 GCA_034927165.1 Oscillospiraceae bacterium | reverse complement strand
CATTAAAAACGCGCCCCTGCAGGGGCGCTTTTTTAATGCTTCTATTCAGAAAAAGCTATAACCGCCGCTCACGTCAAAGCCGAACAGCTGACCGGCGACGCCGCCCACAAAGACGGACAGCAGGATCATAATGACGCCCGCCGCCGCGATGCCCGCGAAGATAACAGGCAGCGCCTTTTTCCAATTGATCTGCAGGATCGCCGCGATCAAAGAGCCCGTCCAGGCGCCCGTGCCGGGCAGCGGAATGGCTACGAAGGTAAACAGCGCGAGCAGCTCATACTTTTGAAAGCGCTCGGATTTTGACTTCTCTACCGCCTTGTCGATGATGTGCTGAAAGAAATGCCCGATCTTCGGAAATTTTGCGAGCCAGCGCAGCACCTGCTGAGAAAACAGAATGAGGAACGGGACGGGGAGCGTATTGCCCAGCAGCGCGACAAGATAGACCGGGATGATCGGCTGTCCGTCCAGCACGCCGATAGGGATGGCTCCGCGCAGTTCAACGATGGGCAGCATAGAGATCAAAAAGACCTTGAGATATTCATTGATTATGTCAAACACGGTTTTACCCCAGCAGATAGAATACAAAACGGTATTTGACATTATACCACAAGAAAAGCGTTAGTTCAAATCCGCTTCCGGACGGTTGGCCACGACGCGCGCAGTGATGACGGTGACGTCGTCGCGCCCGCTGCCGCGGGTCTTTGCGAGCGCGATGAGCGCGCGGCAGAGCGTCTCCGCCGTGTCGTCCTTGTGCTCTGACAGCGCTTGAGCGATATAAAGATCGTCCGGCCGTTCGGCGCCGTCGCTCGTCATGACGAGCACGTCGCCGTCGCTCAGCAGCAGCGGGATCTCCTTGCAGGAGATGCGGTCGTAAATGCCCACGGGCAGCGTGCGTCCCTCGATGCGCCGCACGCGGTCCTCGTGCAGACAGTAGGTCGCCGCCGCCCCGGCTTTAAAGACGGTCGCGTCGCCGGAATAGACGTTGAAGGACAGCACGTCGAGCGTGCTCGCCGCCTCGTTGTCCTCCCGCAGCGCGAGCGCGGTGTTTGCGAGCTCCGCCGCCCGGCGGATGCGGAAGCCGCTCTCGAGCAGCCGCCGCAAAAAGGCGCAGCAAAGCGCCCCGTCCCGCGCCGCCGCCTCGCCCGTGCCCATGCCGTCGGACAGCACGATGTGGACGTTGCTGCGGCTGTCCGCAAAGACGCTGTAAACATCGCCGCACGCGGCGGGCTCCGCGCTGAGCTGCGCGGCGGCGGTCTTGATGCTGAACAGCGGCCGCTCGGTATAGGTGAGGATGCTGTCGCCGTTATCGCTGCGGACGCTCGGCCCCGTCAGCGTGACGCCCGCGATGAGATTCACGCCCGCCGTCAAACGCTTCATCTGCGCGTCGGATATCGCGTCGCGCAGCGCGACGGTGATGACGGGGCGATGGCCGCTGTCATAGATGCAGCCCGCAGTTTCGACAGGCAGCGCGAGCCGTGCCGCGCAATCGTAGATGCGCTTGCTCTTTTGCTCGTCCCAGTCGTGCAGCGCGCACAGCTCATCCCGCGCGGTGTCGAGCATCTCACAGACCGCGGAAAACTGTTTTTTCAGAATGCCCTTGTAGAGCTGCGTGTTTTTTACCTTTGCGATCTGCTCGAGATGCGCGCCATAACGCGCCGTCAGCTCGCGGCACAGCAGCGCGGCGTTGGCGCAGCGCGCGTACAGCGGCGCGGACAGGTCCTCCCGGGTCACGCTTCCGTTTTTGAACAGGGGCTGCATCAGCTTGTGCAGCGCCTCGCTCGTGTCCCCGTAGGCCTTCACCCAGCAATAGGACATCACGGGACAGGTCCGGCAGACCTTCTCGACCGTTTCATTGATGAGCTTGTCCGCATTCGGGCGCTCGTCGGCGACCGTGACGGTGCGCTCGAGCAGCAGCGTGATATCCCGCATCGACGCGGAAATGCAGTCGAGCCGGTTGCCGACGGCCGCCGTAGCGCTCAGCAGCGAGTCGCCCGTGTGCGCGAATTGCAGATTCGCCTGCTTCCCGAAGGGCAGAACGAGAAACAGAAGGGCGGAGAACAACAGCTCCGCAAGGTAGGTGACGGAATAGACATAGCTGTCCGCGCAAAAGGCGAACAGACATCCGGTGACGGTAAAAACAAGGCACAGAACAGCGCGGCCGCGTTTTTTGAACAGCGACGACAGCGCGCCGGCGACGCAGACGCCCGCCGCGGCAAAGGCGAACGCAGGCTCGCACAGGGTGAACGCGGCGGCGACGGCGGCGAACGCGGCGGCGTCGAGCGGAGAGCTCAGAAGGTGCGCCGCGTACAAAGCCGAGACGATGCCCAGGATGCGCCCGAGCGAGAAGGGACCGATCCGCAGCAGATACGCCGCCATGATCGCGGTGCAGAAGCTCAGCGCAAGGCTCGCCTTAGCGGCGCTCGGCAGCTCCTGCAAAGTGCGCCGGCGCTTGAACGAATCAAAAACGGTGCGGTAAAAGTAGGCGAACGCGCCTACGACGGCGGTGCTCGCGCAAAGACGCAGGACGGCCCCCAGGCTCATTTGCAGAGTGGAGATGAGGATGGCCGTCTCGCTTGCGAGCACCGACAGCGCGCCGGCGACGAGGCAGGCTGAGAAATTGTTTTTGCGCAGCTTGCCGCGCGAGATGCCCGCGAGGATCCACCGCGTAGCCGCGACGACAGCCGCCGCGGTTATGTAGGAGGAATTCCACGCCACCTCGCTCGCAAGAAAGCTGCCCGCCGCAAAGCCGACCAGCGAAGCGACCGCAAAGCGGTCGTTTACGCCGATGACGAACGCGAGACCGAAGGGATAGGTGCCGTCCACAAAGGCGACGGCGGCGAGCGCTCCGGCCGCAAGCGCCGCGCCCCCCTGCAGCAGCGCGGCGCGCAGCGTCGCAAGCAGCGCGCTGCTGCGGCGGTCAACCTTAAAAAGCGCGGCGGCGTCGGCCAGGATCTTTTGAACAGTCTCCATATTTACCCACCGTTTTATTGTTTTTACACAAGTATAGCCCCGCTGTTTTGTATATTGTGTCGCACGCGCGACCGCGATTTCGGGGCTTTTGCGGGGAATATGGAGCGCAGCGTCGCAAGCGCGCGAAGCCGCGGGCAAATGCAAAAGAGCAGACACAGCAAATTAAAATTCCTCAGCAGAGAGCCCTCCGCCGCAGCGGAGGGCTCAGGAAGCGCCCGCTGCGCGGGTGGGATTCATCGCTTCAGCGAATACAGTCTGTTCGCCCTTTCCGGGAGCGTGTACGTAAGACGCGATCTATCGTCGCCAGTATTTCTTGTCAAGCGTGCGGTATTGCACCGCCTCGGCGAGATGCGGCGCGTCGAGCAGGTCGTCCCCGGCAAGGTCCGCGATGGTGCGCGCTACTTTAAGAACCTTGTCGTAGGCGCGCGCGGACAGCCCGAGCGTTTCAAAAGCCCGCTTGACGGTCGCTTCGCCGCGCGGCGTCATCGCGCACCAGTCGCACGACATCGCCGCGGGCAGCTGCGCGTTGCAGGAGAAATCCCTTCCGGCGTAACGCTCCCTTTGCCGCGCGCGCGCCGCCTCCACTCGCTTGCGGATCGCAGCCGAGCCCTCGCCGCCCGCTTTGTCCGCGAGCGCCTCGTAATCGACCGACGCGACCTCGACATGGAGATCCAACCGGTCGAGCAGCGGTCCGCTGATGCGCGACAGATATCGCTCCACCGCCGTGGGAGAGCAGGTGCATGGCCGCGCGCTGCCGTAATTTCCGCACGGGCACGGGTTCATCGCCGCGACGAGCATAACGCGGCAGGGATAGGTCAGCGAGCCGGCGGCACGGGAGATAGTGACCTCGCCGTTCTCAATGGGCTGCCGCAGCACCTCCATCGCCTCGCGGGAAAATTCCGGCAGCTCGTCGAGAAACAGCACGCCGTTGTCGGCGAGCGATATCTCGCCGGGCCGCGGCATCGAGCCGCCGCCTGTGAGTCCGGCGGTAGACACGGTGTGGTGCGGCGCGCGAAAGGGCCGCGCCGTCACGAGCGCGCCGCCCGCGGAAAGCTGGCCGGCGACGGAGTAGATCTTCGTTGTCTCGATGGATTCCTCATAGCTCATCGGCGGCAGAATGGAGGGCAGCCGCTTCGCGAGCATGCTCTTTCCCGCGCCGGGCGGTCCAATCAACAGCAGGTTATGAAAGCCGGCGGCGGCGATCTCCAGCGCGCGCCGGGCGGCGGCCTGCCCGCGCACGTCCGCGAAATCGAGCAGCGCTGCGTCCGCCGCGGGAGAAAACAGCGGCGGAATCTCCCGTTCGAGCGGCGTTTCCCCGCGCAGGTGCGCGATCAGCGCCGGGACAGTCGGCACACCGTAAACCGCAAGGCCTTCTGCGACCGCCGCTTCGGGGGCGTTCGCGACGGGCACGAACAGCGTGTGAAAGCCCGCCTGCTTCGCCGCGAGCGCCATAGGCAGCGCGCCGTTGACGGGACGCAGCGCGCCGTCGAGCGACAACTCGCCGATAAACGCGCAGCCCGCCGCGTCAAAGTCGAGCTGCCGGGACGCGCACAGCACCGCGAGCAGGATGGGCAGGTCATAGAGCGGCCCGGTCTTTCGTTTGTCCGCCGGCGCGAGATTCACGGTGACACGGCTGACGGGAAAGCTGAAGCCCGCGTTGCGGACAGCGGCGCGCACCCGTTCCCGTGATTCGCTGACGGCGGCGTCGGGAAGACCCACAACATCAAAGCAGGGGAGGCCGTTGCTGGTGTCCGCCTCCGCGCACACCGCATAGCCGTCTAGCCCGTACAGGCCCAGACTGTTGATCCTCGCGTACAAACCGCATCGCCGCCCTTCTTTTTTCTTTATTATACTTGTCTCGGGCGGCGGGGGCAAGACGGCGGGAGCCGAAATCGCGCGTCGTTTGAGGGAAAAACGAAAAAGCGGCCCCCGACGATTGACAAACGGAGGTTTTGCTTTAAAATGAATAGGAGAAAAAGTCGGGGACAAAGGAGATAAAATGTACAAGATCATTCGCAAACGGCCGCTCAACCCGACCGTGACGCTCATGGAGATCGAAGCACCGTTCATCGCAAAAAAAGCAGAGCCGGGACAGTTCATCATTCTGCGTGTAGATGAAAACGGCGAGCGCATCCCGCTGACTGTTGCGGATTATAACCGCGAAACGGGGACCGTGACCATCATTTTCCAGATCGTCGGCGCGACGACGGAAAAGCTCAATCACCTGAACGAGGGCGACAGCATTCAGGATTTCACCGGTCCGCTGGGCGTCGCGTCGCATACCGAGGGCCTGCGGAAGGTCGCCGTCGTAGGCGGCGGCGTCGGCTGCGCGATCGCCTATCCCATCGCGAAGAAGCTGCACGCGCAGGGCGCGACCGTCCATTCCATCGTGGGCTTCCGCAACAGCGATCTTGTGATCCTGCAGTCGGAATTCGAAGCGGTGAGCGACAAATATGTGCTGATGTCGGACGACGGGACGGCGGGAGAAAAGGGACTCGTGACCGACGCGCTCAAGGCGCTGCTTGACGCGGGCGAAAAATACGACGAGGTCATCGCCATCGGGCCGCTCATCATGATGAAGTTCGTCTGCAAGCTGACAAAAGAATACGACGTAAAAACGATCGTGTCCATGAACCCGATCATGATCGATGGGACGGGTATGTGCGGCGGCTGCCGTTTGACCGTCGGCGGCGAGACGAAGTTCGCCTGTGTGGACGGCCCCGACTTTGACGGACATCTCGTCGACTTTGACGAGGCTATGGCGCGCGCGGCGACCTACAAGCCGTTTGAGCGCGCGGCGCATGAAAAGATATGCAATCTCTTCAGGGAGGCAAACTGATATGCCGAATATGAGTCTTGAAAAGCATCCCATGCCCGCGCAGGCGCCGGATGTGCGCAATAAAAACTTTGACGAGGTCGCGCTCGGCTACACCGAGGCGATCGCTCTCGACGAGGCGGCGCGCTGCCTCAACTGCAAAAACAAGCCCTGCGTGCAGGGCTGCCCTGTCAGCATCGACATCCCCGCCTTTATACATAAGATCACCGAAAAGGATTATGAGGGCGCGTATCAGAAACTCAGCGAGCAGAGCAGTCTGCCCGCGGTGTGCGGGCGCGTGTGCCCGCAGGAATCCCAGTGCGAGAAATACTGCGTGCGCGGCATCAAGGGCGACAGCGTCGGCATCGGCCGCCTCGAGCGTTTTGCCGCCGACTGGCACAACGAGCACGCGACGGCGCTGCCGGAGAAGCCGGAAAGCAACGGACATCGCGTCGCCGTCGTGGGCGCGGGTCCCGCGGGGCTCACCTGCGCGGGCGATCTTGCGCGCAGGGGCTACGCTGTGACGGTGTTTGAGGCGCTGCACCTCGCGGGCGGCGTGCTCGTGTACGGCATCCCGGAATTCCGGCTGCCGAAGAAGATTGTGCAAAAGGAGATCGATACGCTCAAGGCGCTGGGCGTCGACGTCGAGACCAACATGGTCATCGGCAAGGTGCTGTCGGTGGACGAGCTGTTCGAGCGGGGCTTCGAGGCGGTGTTCATCGGCTCGGGCGCAGGTCTGCCGAGCTTTATGAAGATCCCCGGCGAAAACCTCAAGGGCGTCTATTCCGCAAACGAATTTTTGACGCGCACCAATCT
The DNA here is from genome assembly GCA_034927165.1 of Oscillospiraceae bacterium. Classification (GTDB taxonomy): domain Bacteria; phylum Bacillota; class Clostridia; order Oscillospirales; family Ruminococcaceae; genus JAYFNU01. The sequence continues at coordinate 13,064 of JAYFQJ010000021.1, read as the reverse complement.
GATGAAGGCATATAAAGAGGACAGCGACACCCCCCTCCTGCACGCGCAGAGAGTGGCCGTCGTCGGCGGCGGCAACGTCGCGATGGACGCCGCGCGCTGCGCGAAGCGCTTGGGCGCTGAGACAGTCTATATCGTTTACCGTCGCTCGGAAGCGGAGCTGCCCGCGCGCGCGGAGGAGGTAGAGCACGCGAAGGAGGAGGGCGTTATCTTCAAGCTGCTCAACAATCCGACCGAGATCCTCGGCGACGAGAACGGCTGTGTGCGCGGTATGCGCTGTATCGCGATGGAGCTCGGCGAGCCGGACGCATCCGGACGCCGACGCCCGGTGGCGAAGGAGGGCAGCGAATTTGAGCTGGATGTAGACTGCGTCATCATGGCCATCGGAACGACGCCCAACCCGCTCATCAAATCGACGACGGCCGGACTTGAGACGGGTCGACGAGGCGAGCTCGTCGCGGACGAACGCGGCGAGACCACGAGGAAGGGCGTATTTGCCGGAGGCGACGCCGTCACCGGCGCGGCGACCGTCATCCTCGCGATGGGCGCGGGAAAGACCGCTGCGAAGGCGATGGACGAATATATCCAAAACAGAAAATAACAGCACGGCGGGGCCGCGGTAGCGTCAGCTTCCGCGGCCCCCTTACCATATATCTCACGCTGCGGGGAACGCCTTGTATTTCCGGTGCGCGGGGGCTATAATGGAAAAACTGCACGAAAGGGGGCGACGCCGTGTCGCAGGTGTTTTGGTCCTGGCTTATCTTTTTTGCCTGCGGGCTTCTCTGCGCCGCGATGCGCGGGCTGTGCAGCAGCGCGCATACCCGTGCGCTGCTGCTGCTGTCCTTTACGGTCGTGACGCTGCTGGCGGTTCTGCTGAGCGGCATGACGACGGGCACGGCGCGCTCGGTTTTCACTTATCTCTCCGGCGGAGCGGCGGTGTTCACGCTCGGCGCCGCGCTGTCCTGGCTTGCGCTTCGGCTGCGCGCGGGCGTCAAAAAGCGGGCGAAGCGCAACCGATACACAAAAGCGGAGTATCGGCAGGCTGCGCGCCGCACAGCGACGCGGTCGCTCGCAGCGCTGACGGTCCTGCTGCTCGTCGCGTCGCTCGGCGCGTCTATGTTCTCCGGCGTCGAGTGTTCTGCGTCGCTGCCCGCGGCGGTCCGGTCGGACGCTTTTTCCACGTCGAAGTCGCTCAATTTGCTTGTGTGCGGCGTGGACTATGTCTCCACCGATGCCGCGCACCAGCAGGCGATGTCGGATGTTATTCTGATCGCGAACATCGACAAGGCGGCGGCGCGCGCGTCTCTGCTGCAGATCCCGCGCGACACATACGTCGGCGCACAGCTTACGAACACCGGAAAGATCAACGCGCTGTTCAACACCAAAAGCACCGACGGCCGCGGCGGCGTATTCGCTCTCGCGGAGGTGCTGAACGACCAGCTGCAGCTGCCGCTCGATCACTATATCTGCATCACGATGGAGGGCTTTCGCGCCGCGGTGGACATCATCGGCGGCGTGGACATCGAGCTTGATCAGGCGATGGTATTCAATCTGCGCGACGAAAACGAGGTGGTCGTGCGCACGGTGACGCTGGGCCCCGGCCTCGTCACATTGGATGGGGAGACAGCGGATCTGTTTGTGCGTTACCGCGATTACATCCGCGCCGATCTCGATCGCATGGATGTGCAGCGCTACTTTCTCGCGGCGCTGCTCAATAAGTTGTCCGCGACCTCCGCGCCGACGCTGCTGCGCCTTGCGCGCAGGATCTACCCGTATGTCGACACCGACTTGTCGCTCGGGCAGCTGCTGTCGCTCGCGCTGACCGTCAAGGGCTTCTCAGGCGACGCCATCACGGCGCTGCGCGCGCCGGGCGAGCCGGTCAATGATTACAACGGACAATCGGTCTTTTCCCTGCATAAGGAGCAGCTCGCGCAGATGCTCAACGATTCCATGCGGCCGTACAGCGACGACGTGCCGGCCGAGCAGCTCGGGGTCGTCGAGCTGCAGAACACGACGTCCATCCTGGACGACGACAGCGGGTCCATGAGCGAGTACGGCGCTTAAAGCGCATTTGACAAAGCGGAGCGCATTGAAATATGATGGAACAAACAGAGCGCTGGACAAGTCCCAATCCAACCGGAGGCCTGCATATGAACAGTGAAGCACTTTATAAAAAATGGCTGACAAAGGCGCAGGACCCGCGCATACATGAGGAGCTCGCCGCGATAGAGGGGAACAAGGAAGAGATTCTTTCCCGCTTCGGCGCCGAACTGACCTTCGGCACGGCCGGTTTGCGCGGGATCCTCGGCGCGGGCGAAAACCGCATGAACGTCTATACCGTGCGCCGCGCGACACAGGGCCTCGCCGATTCCGTCAACGAGCGGTACGGCGGCGGCTGTGTGGCGATCTCCTATGATTCCCGCAATATGAGCCGCGAATTCGCGCGGGAGAGCGCGGGCGTGCTCGCGGCGAACGGCATCACGGCGTACATCTACGACCGATTGATGCCGACGCCCATGCTGTCCTTCGCCGTGCGCGAGCTCAAGGCGAAAGCGGGCATCATGATCACGGCGAGCCACAACCCCGCGATCTATAACGGCTACAAGGCCTATGGCGCGGACGGCTGCCAGATGACGACGGAGGACGCGTCGGCGGTCTACGACCGCATTTGCAGAGTCGATATTTTCGACGGCGTCAAAACGAAGGATTTCAATGAAGGCATAGCGGACGGCAGCATCAAGTACATCTCCAAATTCGTCATTGAGCAATATTACAACGAGGTGCTCAAATGCAAGACGAGCAAGACGGTATGTGAGGCGTATCCCATCCGCATCGTCTATTCGCCGCTCAACGGCACCGGAAACGAGCCGGTGCGGCGCATCTTTGAGGAGCTCGGGCTGTCCGACGTTTTTGTCGTGGAGCAGCAGGAAAAGCCGGACGGCGATTTTCCGACCTGCCCGTATCCGAACCCGGAGACGAAGGAGGCGCTGGCGCTGGGGCTCGCGCTGTGCGAGGAGAAAAAGCCGGACTTGTTCATCGCTACGGATCCCGACGCCGACCGCGTGGGCGTCGCGTTCCGGGAGCGGGACGGCGGATACCGCATTCTTTCGGGCAATGAGGTCGGCGTGCTGCTGCTCAACTACATCATCGAAGCGCGCACCGCGAACTGCACCATGCCCCGCGACCCCGTCGCCGTAAAGAGCATCGTATCCACCGGCCTTGCAGATGAGATCGCGAAGCGCGGCGGGGTCGAGATGATCACGGTGCTCACCGGCTTTAAATACATCGGCGAGCAGATCCTGTTTCTCGAGCAGAAGGGAGAGGCGGACCGCTTCATATTCGGCTTTGAGGAGAGCTGCGGATACCTTGCGGGCAGCTATGTGCGCGACAAGGACGCGGTGCTCGCGGCGATGCTGCTGTGCGAAATGACGAGCTACTACAAAGCAAGGAACAAGACGCCGCTCGACGTGCTGTCTGAGCTCTATGAGACATACGGCTATTATGTGCACAAGGTCGTCAACGCGGAGTTTGCTGGCATCGACGGCGCGGCGCAGATGCAGTCGGTCATGGGGCGCCTGTATGCGCACTATCCGGAAGCGATCGCCGGCTGGCGGGTGACCTCCGCGGCAAACTACAAGACGCGCGTGCGCCGCAGCCTGACGCTCGGCACCGAAAGCCCCATCGCGTTGCCGTCCGCGGACGTCGTCGAGTTCCTGCTCGAAAACGGCGCGACGGTCATGGTGCGCCCGTCGGGCACAGAGCCGAAGATGAAGCTGTATCTTTCCGCGCGGGAAAAATCGCTCGAGGAGTCGCGAGCGGTGATCGACAAGCTGGCGGTGGGCGCGAAGGAGCTCATCCGCCTGTGAAAAATAACTGTTGCAATACCAAAACCTTTATGGTATTATTTTATAGCAAATGTGCTAGCAAAAGAGGTGACATCAGTTGAAGGAAGGAATACATCCCAAGTACGAGGAGACCACGATTACCTGCGCGTGCGGCGAGGTGATCCATACAAAGTCTACCCGCAAAGACATTCGTGTTGAAATTTGTTCCAAATGCCACCCGTTCTATACCGGAAAGCAGAAGCTTGTCGATACCGGCGGACGTGTAGATAGATTCAAAAAACGCTTCAACATGGAATAACCGCTTAAGGGGTGCGTCGGACGCGCCCCTTAACTTTATCTCGGGGGAACGCGATGGAGGACGGATACAAAACGCTCCGGAAAAGCGGCGCGGCGGAGCTTACGGAAAAGCGCTCCAAATTTATCGCGGCCGCGGCGCCCGTCTCTGCGGAGGCGCAGGCGCTTTCTTTTCTCGCGTCGGTCCGCGCCGCGCATCGGCAGGCGTCGCACAACGTATACGCCTATGCGCTCAGGGAGGACAATCTGCAGCGCTACAGCGACGACGGAGAGCCGCAGGGCACGGCGGGTCTGCCTGTGCTGGATGTTCTCTCGCGCGGCGGGTTGACCGATGCGGTCATCGTTGTGACCCGCTATTTCGAGGGCACGCTGCTCGGCACGGGCGGTCTTGTGCGCGCTTACGGCGAGGCGGCCGCGCGCGCGGTGGCGGCGGCGGGCGTCGTCGTCCTGGAGGTCTGCGCCGTCTACGAGGTGACGTGCGCGTACGCCGAGTACGACCGGCTGCAGCGGCTGCTCGCGGAGCTCGGCGCGCGCGTGGAGCAAAGCGAATTCACCGACGCCGTGCGGCTGCAAGTCGCGCTGCGCAGGGAGCTCGGCCCGGCGCTTGCCGCGCAGGTGACCGAGCTTACGCGCGGACAGAGCACGCCGCGTCTGCTGTGCGAAAAGTACGCGGACGTCGCGCGGAGCGCCGCGCCTGCGGATTCTTGAAAATAGCCATGCGGCGCATCCTCCATATACCAGGTATGGCTTTCGGGCGAACGAAAGTCGCCGCCGATTTTCCGATACAATTTCGGAGATCGGGCTGCAACGGGACGAAGTTTAAAAAGTTTAAAGGGATAAACACGCGAACGGCGTATAATCTTTAAAGAAAGGGGTGGTATGCCTGACACCCAGAGAGCGAACGGAACAGAACGAAAAACTGATTTTATGTGAATACGCCTGCTTTTCCGCCGACAGCAGGGGCAGAAAGTGTCCGGAGGAGAAGTGCGATATCCGCACCGACTTCTGCCGCGACCGGGACCGCATCCTGCACTCGAAATCCTTTCGCCGGCTCAAACAGAAAACGCAGGTCTTTCTATCCCCCGAGGGCGATCACTATCGCACCCGCATGACCCACACCCTTGAGGTGTCGCAGATCGCGCGGACGCTCGCGCGCGCCGTGCGCCTCAACGAGGATCTCACCGAGGCCATCGCCATGGGACACGACCTCGGGCACACGCCCTTCGGACATGCCGGCGAGCGGGCGCTCAATGAGCTGTGCACGGGCGGCTTCAACCATTACGAACAAAGCGTGCGGGTCGTCGAGGTGCTCGAGCGGGATCATAAAGGGCTCAATTTGACCTATGAGACGATCGACGGCATCGAGCGGCACACCAAGGGCGCCTGGGCGCAGACGCTTGAGGGGCGCGCTGTCCGTCACGCCGACCGCATCGCCTTTTTGAATCACGACGTTGAGGACGCCGAGACGGCGGGCGTGCTCAGCGAAAGCGATTTGCCGAAGATCGTGACCGAGGTGCTCGGCGGCAATAAATCCGCCCGCATCACGACGCTGCTCAGCGACCTTATCGGAAATTTTGACGGAGATTTTCATTTTACGGACGATATCGAGGAAGCCTACGACGCGCTGTATCGTTTTATGTTTGAAAACATTTATTTGAACACGACCGGCGCCGTCAAACGGGAGGAGCAGCGCGCGACCACGCTGATAAAAACGCTGTGGGAGTATTACCTCGGCAATCCGGATGCGATGCCGGAGTTTTATATCGAGGTCGCCTGCAAGGAGGGCACCGAACGCGCGGTGACCGATTATATCTCCGGCATGAGCGACGCGTACGCGGTGTACTGCTTTAAAGAGCAGTTTATCCCGAAATCCTGGTCGCTCGACCGGAGCTTGTAAAGGAGCTCCGACAAAACACCTCGTCTGCGGCCGCGCCCCAGAGAGAAGGGTATCCGCTTTTCTGCGTGAAATTTTTCGGACGCGGTTCGAGGGAAAGTGATTTCTCCTTGATGGACTTATTTAGCCGTGATTTGGAAGGAGGTCGATCCCGATGGCGCTGTCGCCGGATTTTCTGATGGAGCTGCACGAGCGCAGCGATATCGTCGAGGTGATCGACGCCTATGTCACGCTGCGCCGCCGCGGCCGCCTGTACACGGGGCTTTGTCCGTTCCACAATGAAAAAACGCCGAGCTTCACCGTCTATCCGGACACACAGTCCTATTATTGCTTCGGCTGCGGCGCGGGCGGCGATGTGATCACTTTTATAAAGCAGAAGGAGAATCTCGAGTACATAGAAGCGGTCAAGCTGCTGGCCGCGCGCGCGGGGCTCGCGATGCCGGAGGACGCGAACGACGACGCGCTGCGCCGCCGCAAGCGTATGTATGAGATCAACCGGCTGACTGCCCGCTTCTTTTTCGACTCGCTCAATTCCGAAGCGGGGAAAAATGCCCGCGCATATTTGCGCGGACGCAAGCTCGCGGACAGTACCATCAAGCACTTTGGCATCGGCTGGGCGCCGGACGGCTGGAACGCGCTGCGCGATCATCTGCACGCGAAGGGCTATGCGGACGACGAGCTGGTCGACGCGAGCGTATGCTTTAAAAGCGAGAAGAATCAAAAGGCGTATGACTTTTTCCGCGACCGCATCATGTTCCCCGTGATCGATGTTCGCGGCAACGTCGTCGCTTTTTCGGGGCGAACGATGGGCGGCGACCCGCGCAAATACGTGAACACCCGCGACACGGCGGTCTTTAAAAAGAGCCGCACGCTGTTCGCGCTCAACATCGCGAAAAACAACAACAAGCGGCAGATCCTCGTCGCCGAAGGGCAGATGGACGTCATCGCGCTGCACGCGGCGGGCTTTACGAACGCGGTCGCGGCGCTCGGAACGGCGCTGACGGACGAGCACGCGCGCATGATCGCCCAGTACGCCGACGAGGTCGTGCTCATCTATGACAGCGACGAGGCGGGGCAGAAGGCGACCCGCCGCGCCATCGAGACCTTCAAAAGCACCAATCTCACCGTTCGGGTCATCAATATCCCCGGCGCAAAGGACCCGGATGAATTTCTGAAAAAGAACGATCCGGCCGCCTTTGAAGCGCTGCTGACGGGCGCGAACAACTCCACAGAGTACGCGTTGCTGCTCGCCAGACGGAAATACGACCTGACGGCCGACGCGGGGCGCGTCAATTATCTGAAGGAGGCGGTCGACGTGCTCGCGCGTCTGCCGTCCGCGACCGAGCGGGACGTGTACGCGGGGCGCATCGCGGACGATATCGGCGTCAAAAAGGAGATGATCCTGCTCGAGGTGCTCTCGCGGCAGAAAAAGCAGCGCACGCACAAGCAGCGCGAGGAGGACGGCCGATTTGCGCGCAGCGTGGGCGAGCGGTTCCGCGCGCGGGACAGCGCGCTCGGCGCGGTTTCGGCGGAGAGGAGCCTGCTTGCGCTGCTGTTCCGGAATCCCGACCTCGCGCCGAATATCACGGCCCGCATCTCGCGGGAGGATTTCATATCGGAGGAGACCGGCGCGCTGTATGCGGCGCTCGCCGGGGAGATTGAGGCGGCGCGTTTTGCCGGTTTCGCGTCGCTCGCCGGTATACTGACGCAGCAGCAGATCGCGCTGTTGTCCGGCATCGTCGCGGAGGCGGCGGGCGTCAATTTTGCGCCGGAGGACGCCGACTTATACATCGATCGCATCCTGCATACCCAAAAGGAGCCGGACGCAAAGGCGCTCGGCGCGCTGGATGCCGCGCAGATACAAAAGCTGATCGAAGAAAACAAGAAAGCATAGAAGCGAGGAACACATATGGCGGAGAGCAAAAAAAATCTGATCAAGGACCTCATTGAACGCGGAAAGCGCGTCGGCAAACTGTCGACGAAGGAGATCAACGACGTGCTCGAGGAGATGGATTTTGACGTCGAGCAGGTGGACAAGCTGTACGACACGCTCGAGGGACACCGCATCGAGATCGTCGAGGATCTCGAGGCGGAGAACCTCGACGATGATATCAAGGAGGTCGAAAAGCTCGTCGGCACGACGGTGGACGGCTCGGACGATCCGGTCAAGGTCTACCTTAAGGAGATCGGCCGCGTCCCGCTGCTGACGCCGGACGAGGAGATCGAGCTCGCGATCAAGATGTCGGAGGGCGACGAGGCGGCAAAAAAGCGCCTCGCGGAGGCGAACCTGCGTCTTGTCGTCAGTATCGCGAAGCGCTATGTCGGCCGCGGTATGCATTTTCTCGATCTCATTCAGGAGGGAAACCTCGGCCTCATCAAGGCGGTGGAGAAGTTTGATTACACGAAGGGCTTCAAATTTTCGACCTATGCGACTTGGTGGATCCGTCAGGCCATCACCCGCGCCATCGCCGATCAGGCCCGCACCATTCGCATCCCGGTACATATGGTCGAGACCATCAGTAAGGTAAAAAAGGTCAGCAGTCAGCTGCTGCACCGCAACGGACACGAGCCGACCGCCGATGAGATTGCCGAGGAAATGGGCGTGCCCGTCGACAAGGTGCGCGAGATCATGCGCGTCGCGCAGGAGCCCGTTTCGCTCGAGACCCCCATCGGCGAGGAGGAGGACAGCCATCTCGGAGACTTCATCCCCGACGAGGAGGCGCCCGTGCCCGCCGAGGCCGCCTATCACACGCTGCTGCGCGAGCAGCTCGGCGACGTGCTCGGCTCGCTGACGCCGCGGGAGGAAAAGGTCCTGCGGCTGCGCTTCGGGCTTGAGGACGGCCGCCCGCGCACCCTCGAGGAGGTCGGCAAGGAGTTCAACGTCACCCGCGAGCGCATCCGCCAGATAGAGGCGAAGGCGCTGCGCAAGCTGCGCCACCCGAGCCGCAGCAAAAAGCTGCGCGATTTCCTCGACTGAGAAAGGATGGCGGATCAATGTTAATGACGCAGGAGGCGGACAACGCGGTGCGCATCGTGCACTGTCTTGTCACGCAAAACAGGCGCTGTGACGCCAACACCATCGCGGAGCAGACGGGCGTTTCCCTGCGCTTTTCCCTGAAAATTCTGCACAAGCTCGTCGGCAGCGGCATCGTCAAATCCTTTAAGGGACAAAACGGCGGCTATGAGCTCGCGCGCGTCCCGTCGCAGATCACCCTCAACGACGTCATCGAGACGGTGGACGGACCGTGCGTGCTCAACAAATGCCTGCGCGACGGCCACGAGTGTTCCATGGATGACGCCGCGAGCTGTGGGTTCCGCGCCGTTTTCGCGGAGGTTTCCGCGACGGTCAAACGGATGCTCAGCGACGTCACCTTCGACAAGCTGTAGTCCTCCCGGAAATAAAAACACCACTCCGCCGCGTGGATCGCAGCCGGGCGGTGTTTTTTGCGTGAAAAAAAGTGGTTGACAAAGCGGCGGACCGGCCATATAATTTAAAATTAGCATTAATATGGGTTTTAGTGCCCAGACAGGGTTTTTTAGGGTTGTCAAACCTAAAAAAATCTACGTTTTTCAGCATTTTTTTTCTTGCATCTTGTGCAACATGTATATTAGTAAGATTATGAATAGGAGACGGTGAACGCATGGTTAATGTACATCCCGTAAAATTGGGAAAAAACGAGCGCATGAGTTTTTCCCACATCGACGAGGTTTTGGATATGCCCAACCTCATCGAGGTGCAGAAGGAATCCTACCGCTGGTTTTTGACCGAGGGATTGAAGGAAGTCTTTCGGGACATCTCGACGATCAAGGATTACACCGGCAACCTCGTGCTTGATTTCATCGACTACAAGCTGGAGGAGACCCCGAAGTATACCGTCGCCGAGTGCAAGGAGCGCGACGCCACCTACAACGCACCGCTCAAGGTCCGTGCGCGTCTGCTCAATAAAGAGACGGGCGAGATCAAGGAGCAGGAGATATTCATGGGCGATTTTCCGCTCATGACGGACAGCGGCACCTTTGTCATCAACGGCGCAGAGCGCGTCATCATCTCCCAGCTCGTGCGCTCGCCGGGCGTTTATTTCGGCGAGACGCGCGACAAATCCGGCAAAAAGCTGTATTCCTCCACCGTCATCCCAAACCGCGGCGCGTGGCTGGAATATGAGACGGACACGAACGACATTTTTTATGTCCGCATCGATAAAAACCGCAAAATGCCGGTGACGGTCTTTTTGCGCGCGCTGGGACTTGGCACCAACCAGCAGATCATCGATTTCTTCGGCGCGGACGAGTGCATCCTTGCAACGCTTGAAAAGGACAGCACCGCGACGGAGGAGGAGGGCCTGCTCGAGACCTACCGCAAGCTGCGCCCGGGCGAGCCGCCCACGGTGGACAGCGCGAAGACCCATCTGAACAACCTGTTTTTTGACGCGCGCCGGTATGACCTGTCGCGCTTCGGCCGCTACAAATACAACAAGAAGCTCGCGCTCACCCCGCGCATTTATAATAAAACGCTCGCGCGCGACGTCGTTGACCCGCGCACCGGCGAGCTGCTCGCCGCGAAGGGCGAGACGATCGACCGGCCGCTCGGCGACCGCATCGCGAGGGCGGGCGTCAGCGTCGTCTATCTCGAGGAGCAGGACAAGGAGGTCAAGGTCATCTCCAACGGCATGGTCGACCTGCATGACTTTGTCGATTTCGACCCGAAGGAGGTCGAAATCAACGAGAAGGTCTGCTTCGCCGTGCTGTGCGATATTCTCGACACGGCCAAGAACGACGAGACGCGCAAGGAGCTCATCGAGGAGCGCCGCGACGAGCTCGTCCCGAAGCACATCACCGTCGACGACATCATGGCGTCGGTCAACTATATGTGCGGTATCCCGCACGAGATCGGCACGACGGACGACATCGACCACCTCGGCAACCGCCGCATCCGCTCGGTCGGCGAGCTGCTGCAGAATCAGTTCCGCATCGGCTTCGCGCGCATGGAGCGCAACATCCGCGAGCGCATGACGCTCAACGCGCAGGACGCCGAGAGCATCACGCCGCAGGCGCTCATCAACATCCGTCCCGTCGTGGCGGCGATCAAGGAATTCTTCGGCAGCTCCCCGCTGTCGCAGTTCATGGACCAGACCAATCCGCTCGCGGAGCTGACGCACAAGCGCCGCCTGTCCGCCCTCGGACCCGGCGGCCTCTCCCGTGACCGCGCCGGATTCGAGGTCCGCGACGTGCACTACAGCCACTACGGCCGCATGTGCCCGATCGAGACGCCGGAGGGCCCGAACATCGGTCTGATCTCCTACCTTGCGACCTTCGCGCGCATCAATGAATACGGCTTTATCGAAGCCCCCTACCGCAAGGTGGACAAGGCGACCGGCGTCGTCACCGAGGAGGTCGTCTACATGACGGCCGACGTCGAGGACGAATATGTCGTCGCGCAGGCGAACGAGCCGCTCGACGAGCAGGGCCGCTTTGCGAGAAAACGCGTCAATGTGCGCCATCGCGATGAGATCACCGAGGTGGACGCCGCCGATGCCGATTACATGGACGTATCCCCGAAGATGGTCGTCTCCGTCGCGACGGCGATGATCCCCTTCCTCGAGAACGACGACGCCAACCGCGCGCTGATGGGCTCCAATATGCAGCGGCAGGCAGTGCCGCTGCTCATGCCCCACTCCCCGATCGTCGGCACCGGCATGGAATATAAGGCCGCGGTGGACTCCGGCGTCGTGGTGCTCGCGAAAAAGCCGGGCGTCGTCAGCTATGTGTCCGCGGACAAGATCGTCGTGAAGAACGACGACAAGACCGAGGACAGCTACAAGGTCATCAAGTTCCTGCGTTCCAATCAGGCCACCTGCTTCAACCAGCGCCCCATCGTCAAAGAGGGCGACCGCGTGGATGCCGGTGACGTCCTCGCCGACGGTCCCGCGACCGATCACGGCGAGATATCGCTCGGGCAGAACGTGCTCATCGGCTTTATGACGTGGGAGGGCTACAACTACGAGGACGCCGTGCTCATCAACGAAAAGGTGGTGCGCGACGACGTCTTTACCTCCATCCATATCGAGGAATACGAGATCGAGTCCCGCGATACCAAGCTCGGTCCGGAGGACATCACGCGCGATATCCCGAACGTCGGCGAGGACGCGCTGAAGGATCTCGATGAGCGCGGCATCATCCGCATCGGCGCGGAGGTCGGCGCGGGCGACATCCTCGTGGGCAAGGTCACGCCGAAGGGCGAGACGGAGCTCACCGCGGAGGAACGTCTGCTGCGCGCGATCTTCGGCGAGAAGGCGCGCGAGGTGCGCGACACCTCGCTGCGCGTGCCGCACGGCGATTACGGCATCGTCGTGGACGTGAAGATATTCACGCCGGAAAACTGCGACGAGCTCAACCCCGGCGTCAATCAGGTCGTGCGCTGCTACATCGCGCAGAAGCGCAAGATCAGCGTCGGCGACAAGATGGCCGGCCGCCACGGCAACAAGGGCGTCGTGTCTCGCATTCTGCCGCAGGAGGATATGCCCTTCCTGCCGGACGGCACGCCGCTCGATATCCTGCTCAATCCGCTGGGCGTCCCGTCCCGTATGAATATCGGACAGGTGCTCGAGGTCCATCTCGGCTACGCCGCAAAGGCGCTCGGCTGGAAGATCATGACGCCCGTCTGTGACGGCGCGACCGAATACGACATCATGGACGCGCTCGAAGAGGCGGGCTATGAGCGCGACGGAAAGACGTGGCTGTACGACGGCCGCACCGGCGAGCGGTTCGACAGCCGCGTCACTGTGGGCTATATGTACTATCTCAAGCTCCATCACCTCGTGGACGACAAGATCCACGCCCGTTCCACCGGCCCGTACTCCCTCGTCACCCAGCAGCCGCTGGGAGGCAAGGCGCAGTTCGGCGGCCAGCGCTTCGGCGAGATGGAGGTCTGGGCGCTCGAGGCGTACGGCGCGGCGTATACGCTGCAGGAGATCCTCACCGTCAAGTCGGACGACGTTGTGGGCCGCGTAAAGACCTACGAAGCGATCGTCAAGGGC
>JAYFQJ010000076.1:0-4819 GCA_034927165.1 Oscillospiraceae bacterium | reverse complement strand
GGCGTTCCTCGACTCTGTATTCGCAACCTGACGGCTGCGGCAACCACGCTCCCGACAGAAGCCAAGGCTTCCGTCGTGCCCGTGGTTATGGAGAACTAATTTTCACCGTGCGAGTGTCCAACTTGCACTTGCAATTTTCGGCTTTCATTTAATACGGTTTTTCCTTTATTGGTGTTGATGCTAATCGGCATCTGCTCCAGAGCAAGCGGATATATAAACGAAGATACGATTCACCACTTGAATACCATTTGTGCAAAAATTTTTCTTCCGTGTATGCTTTTTAATAATGTGTACGCCTGTGATTTGCACACGGCCTTTAATTTGCGCAACTTTACGGTCGAGGTTATCTGCGTTGTCGCGCTCCTGATAGCGGTGCTTGTTCTCACGCCCGCCTTTGTAAAGGATAGAAAAATATGTTCCTCTGCCACGCTGTGTATGTTTTGGCCTAATTGCACAATGTTCGGATTGCCAATACTTACCTCGCTGCTTGGTGAAAGCGGCGTGCAGGACGGTACAATCATGGTGGTGATGATAGCTCCCTTTTTCAGCGCGGGCGCGGTAATCATTTGCGAATTGATGCGAAACGGCGGAAACGTGCGCATCGGGAAACTGCTCAAGAGCATTTTCTCCAACCCTCTGCTCTGGGGATCTGTTCTGGGGCTGTCGCTTAATTTGCTGAACATCGATTTGCCGACGGCAATCCTAAGTCCCATAAAAACAGTGGCGGCCATAGCCGCGCCATTGGCGATCATCGCAATCGGCGCCTTTTGCAGCAAAAGCGCTTTGTCCACCCACATATGGCCAACCATTATCGGCTGTTTCGTAAAACTTGTGCTGATCCCTGCGCTTGTGCTTTTGGCCGCAACGGCGGCGGGAGTCAGAGGAACTGCCTTGCTGTGCCTCGTCATTATATTTGCCTCTCCAAGTGCAGTGTCAACATTTTCGCTGTCTGACCCCTCTTATGCCGACCCTGAGCTTTCCGCTTTATATGTATCAGTGACGTCCTTGTTTTCCATAGTAAGTTTTTTTTGCTGGATCATCTTAATCAGCAAAATGGGATTAGCCTAAAACAAACATCCGCATTTTGCAGAGGATGCAAACGAAATAAATTTTGGGAGGTTTAATTATGATCGAAGTGTTCGGAAAAAAGTGCGAGAAAGGTCAAAAACTTTTCTTCTCCGTGGATGGTCCGCAGTATGCGAACCGCGCAACGATGCAAATCCCTGTGATTGTATTATGCGGCGCAGAGGATGGACCGACCTTTTGGATAAACGGCACAGTACATGGCGACGAGATCAACGGGTCTTACGCGGCATGGAAACTTGCGCGCGAATTGAATCCCTCGGATGTTCGCGGAAATGTGATCGTTACGCCGCTCGCTAATGGCGCGGCTTTTGTGGAGCAATGCAAGGTGTCAAGCATAGACGGCCTCGACATGGATACACAGTTCCCCGGCGTATCAGATGGCATGGCAGCTCAGATAATGGCAAAGATCATTTATGATGAGGTCAAAAAGCACGCATCCTTCCTCGTGAATTTCCACACCATATCCCATCTTTACGACGCGCAGCCTTATACTGTGAGCAAAATCGTTCCCGGAGCCGATGCGGAAGTTAACAAAAAGGCATTGGAACTCGCGCTCGTCTTTGGTGTGAAAGCAAACTGTGTCGTTGATCTTTCTAATGCCGCGGGTGAATTGCCTGGAGTTACGAGCGGCGCTCTCGATATTACCTGCATACGCGACGGGGTACCTGCGTTCATGGGCGAGATCGGACATGGCGGTGTTGCCGATCCGGAGATGATGGCCGTGGCCCGTCAGGGGCTGCTCAATATCATGATATCTCAGGGAATGATAGACGGCGAAATCCAGCGAGTCGATACGCAATACCGTATAACGAAACGGAAATTTGTGCGCAGCGCTATTGGCGGACTGATAGAAATGGATGTCAAGCCCGGGGATATTGTAAAGAATAATACGGAAATTGCTCATTTTCATTTCTATGACGACAATCTTATTCCGTTTAAAGTTGAGCAAGACTCTTACATAATTGCCACGCGTGTATGCCCGGCATTTAATTCAGGGGATCGTGTAGCTTTCCTCGGCTTGGAGTGGGAAAAAATCTGAGGCGCGATCGCATCCTTGGACATACTTAAATGAAGTTGCGGTTTGTCTATCGCAATGCATAAAAAGAAGGCCCGTCTGCTTGGCAAGGCGGGTTCTCCTGTGTTTATAAAGTCGGAGAAGCATCCGCCGCTGTCCCTCTCGCGCTCCAAATCGATTCACAGCGACAGCACTGGCCGCGAACGCTAAAGCATTCGCGGCTTTTTTATACAACGAAAACGATCGGGGCTTTTCTCTGTGGCTCATTCGTCGATATCCGAATGCTATCCGATCCTGCGGGGGGCTGAAGCGCAAAGCTGGAGAGAGCTGTTCGAGCAGAACGCCGACCGATTTGCGCGCGGAGAATACGCAGGCCCTCTCCTGGACGCGCGGATCCGCTTTTTTTGAAAAGCTGCCTGAGCAGCCGCCGTGGATACAATAAAGCTGAGATCCTCTTCGGAAAAGGAAGGGGGGACGGTTTTGAACCGTCCCCCCTTCCTGGCTTTGCGCGCGCGACGCGCCTCAGTCGAGGAGCCTGCCGCCTGTGGACACGGTGACCACCTGCCACGGGATGAGCTTTCCGCACCTTTGGAGGGCCGCTTTGACCGCGCTCTCCAGCCCGCCGCAGCAAGGGACCTCCATGCACACGACGGTGACGCTTTTGATGTCGTTGCTCCCGATGATTTCCGCGAGCTTATCGGCGTAATCCACGGCGTCCAACTTGGGACAGCCGATGAGCGTGATGTGCCCTTTGATAAACCGCTCGTGAAATCCGGCGAAAGCGTACGCGGTGCAATCCGCCGCGACCAGCAGCTTTGCGTTCGCAAAGTACGGGGCATTTACGGGTGCCAACTTGATCTGCACAGGCCACTGGGACAGACGGCTGACGGCCTGTCCGCTCTCGTGGCCGCCGCAGTCGCACGCGGCGTGCTCGATGCGTCTCGACTGCGTTCCAGGGCAGCCGCAGGGGAGCGCTTCTCCCTGCCGGTTCATTTTCTCCTGTTTCTTCTTTTTTACGGCCTCTTCGTCGTACGCGGCGGCGTCGCGCTCAACAAAGGAGATGGCGTCTGCGGGGCAGGCCGGCAGACAGTCGCCCAGCCCGTCGCAGTAGTCGTCCCGCATGAGCTTTGCTTTTCCGTCCACCATTTCGATGGCGCCCTCGTGACACGCCTGCGCGCAGGCGCCGCAGCCGTTGCATTTCTCCTCGTCTATATGAATGATCTTTCGCAGCATGATCGCCCTTCCTTTCGCTTTTGGTTGACTTCTTATTTGTATTGTACTATATTTATCGCAACGGTTCTGTTGTATTTCCAACAAACGGAGAAAAGCATGAGGGACAATCTGCAGGTTTTGAAGAGCTCCGCCGTCTTCGACAGCGTCGACGCGGCGCACATCGACGCGATGCTCTGCTGTCTGGGCGCACGGACGCAGACCTTCGATCGGAACGATTATGTGCTGCGCGCAGGCGATTCGCCGGAATCGCTGGGTTTGCTGCTCGACGGCGGCGTCCTCGTCGTGCAGGAGGATTTCTGGGGCAATCGGAACATTCGCGGCCGCATCACACCGGGGCAGGTGTTTGCCGAGACCTTTGCCTGCGTCCCCGGTGCGGTGATGGATGTGTCCGTTGTCGCGGACGAGAGCAGCGTCGTTCTCTGGCTGGGGGTGCAGCGCATCCTGCGCACCTGCCCCGCCGCGTGTGCCCACCACAGCCGTATGATACGCAATCTTCTGTCCGAGCTCGCGCAGAACAATCTGCGCGCGAACGAAAAGCTGACGCATCTGAGCTGCCGCTCCACGAGGGAAAAGCTGCTCTCCTATCTCTCGGCGGAGGCGCGTCGGCAGGGGGGCGCGGAATTTGCGATCCCGTTTGACCGGCAGCAGCTCGCGGACTATCTCTCGGTGGAGCGCAGCGCCATGTCGGCGGAGCTCTCAAGGATGCAGCGGGAGGGCCTCCTCTCCACCCGAAAAAACGTGTTTTGCCTGAGGCCGGCGTCTCCCGGCGCTGCACGGAAATAGTTCGTTGTTACGGGCTGAAAAATGCTATACTGAGAAATAAGTATGCGGAGGCCGACAGATGAGCAAATACGATCCGATTTGGGCCGTCGTCGCACAGCGCACGGAGGACAGCCTTACGCTGACCTTCGCCGAGATCGAGGCTGTCCTCGGGTTCCCCGTCGATCATTCCCTACTTACATATAAAAAGGAATTGTCTGCATGGGGCTGCGCGGTCGACGGGATATCCATGAAGGCGCAGACGGTGACGTTCCGACGCCTTCCCGCTCCTGTGGAGGGGCCGGGCGCGCGCGAGCAGCTGCTCGCGCGCCTGACCGACAAGGACGCGGGCGCCGCTTGCGCGTATGCGGCGGCCGCCGCGGTGTAAAGTCGGAAGAGCGACCGGTTTTATGCGTACATCGGCGATTTTTCAGCGCTGCTGCGCCACAAAAATTCGCGGGTGCGCAACCGCGCCCGGTATCTTATCGCCGCCAACGCCCGATGGGACCGCGAAAAGCGCTACGACGCCCTGCTCGACGAGCTTCTGCGCCACATCACGGACGAAAAGCCGATCACCGCGCGGCAGTGTCTACAGGCGCTGCCGGAGGTCGCGGCCGCGCGGCCGGAGCTAATCCCACGGATACGAGCCGCGCTTGAGAGCGCCGACATCACCAGCTATCGCGACAGTATGTGCCCGCTGCTGCAGCGGGATATCCAAAACGCCCT